>JBDNFZ010000026.1:0-3662 GCA_041689555.1 Opitutaceae bacterium
AGGCAGCTCGCTTGCGAGCGCTCCGGTCGCCGAGCGCTCGCAAGCGAGCTGCCTACAGCAGCCGGCGCGAACCACCGCCAAGTCGGAGATGCGCCCCGGCTCCGGCGCAACGCCGGCGCGGGAATTGCAGGTCGCGAAGGGGGATCGCGGTGCTCCAGAGCGTTTGGCCCGTGCGATCGACAAACGTGAACGACACGCTGCGGTCTCCGGCCTTGCCGGTGATCGCGACCTCGCCGAAATTGTTTTCGACCACAAGGCTGCCGGTCACCCGCACCGGGCTCTTTGCCTCGGGCCACAGGTCGCCCTCGGTGACGGGGCGGCGGTTGGCGCCGGCGGTCATGGCGGAAGAGGTGAACTCGAGCACGGGTGGAAGACCGGGCCGCTCGAGGCGCGAGAGTTCGCCGAAGTGGCGGTCGCCGGTGAGAAACACGACGCCGCCGATTTCATTGGCGGCGAGGAAGGCGAGGAGTTCGTTCCTTTCGCCCGGGTAGCGGGCGAAGTTTTCGCCGATCGGGTAGGGATTCAGAAACTGGCTGCCGACGGCGATGAAGCGCACGGCAACGTTGGGGTTCGCGTTGGATTCGCCGAGGGCGCTCTTGAGCCAGTCGAGCTGCCGCCGGCCGAGGATGGATTTGCCCGGGGTGCTGTCTTGGATCGTGGCGTCATCGCGGTGGTATCGGCCATCGAGAATGAAAAATTCGGCGTCACCCTGTTTGAAGCGGGTGTAGATGCCGGGGTTGTCCGGCTCGCCGCCGCTGCGCATCGGCCAATACCAGCGAAACGCATCGAGGGTCGTGTCTTTCATCTCGTAGCCGCGGTTCGAATCGTTGGGTCCGAACTCGTGGTCGTCCCAGGTGCCGTAGTGCGGCATCGCCGCGAGCAGCGGCTGGACGTCGGGATGCCGGCGGTCGTAGCTGTAGCGGTGGAAAATCCCGTAGCGCGACGACCAGTCCTGCTCGCGCAGGTAGAGATTGTCGCCGAGCCAGAGCATCAAGTCGCCGCCGCGTCGCGCCATGGTCCGAAATATCTCGGGTGAGGTGCCGTAGGCCGGCCGGTCCGCCGACACCGGCCGGTCGTAGGGCGGGTCGTTGAGATAACTGCAGGAGCCGACCAGAAACCGCACGTCGGGCGGCGCGGAACGCCATTCCCATTGGGCCTTGGTTTGGAAAATCCGCGCGTTTTGCGCGGGCTGGGCGAGGCCGTCGATCAAAACGGAATAGGCGTAGGCGGTGCCGGCGGTGAGACCGTCGACGACGAAGTGGTGGACGTGGGTGCCGATGGGATTGGCCAGCGTGCGGGTCGGCGCGAGGGGCCGGCCCGGCGCGGTCCGACCCGCTTCCGTGACGACGAGTTCGACGCGGGTCGCGGCCTCGGTTTCGAGCCAGACCAGCACCTCGCGATGCTCCTGATAGCCGAGCATCGGGCCGGCGACGATGCGACCGGCGGCGTGCAACGATGAGGCGAGCGCGAGCCCTACGCCGACGAATGCGAGGAAAGTGGAATTCATGGGGCGGAGTGAAAAGGCCCGGTGCGAGCCGGCCAAGAAGGAAGTATCGGAGTGACCTCATCGTAACCGGCGCGCTGTCCTACCCGGAACGCATCTCGGGTATTCGGAAAGGCTCCGGTTCCGTTTGGCTCCCAAGATGAGACGAACAACGGCCTTTTGTAGAAGCCTGCTTGCAGGCGATTTCACCCGCGCCGGCCGACCACATTCCGAATCGCCTGCAAGCAGGCTCCTGCCCCGGGGCCCATCTGGTCTCATCCTCAAAACGAGGTGGGATTTTTGATTGGGAAAGGTCGTGCGACCGCCGTGGGGAGAGCGCGAAACGAGAACCAACCGGGAGGCCTCCCGACTCCGGGTTAGAAACCGGCACGGATGTTTCCAAAGCAGGCCGGTTTGGCAGCGATCCGCGAACGCACGCTTGAAACGCCGCCGGCTTTCGCGCTTTTTTTGCGGCTTCGTTTTTACCCCGGCCTATGACGACCCCCACCGCGCCCGCCACACCTGCCGCCCTGAATGCCGATGCCGACCAGACGCCGCTGCTCGTGCGGCAGATCGGCTTGGTCGTGGGCGTCGGGCTGTTTTTGATGACGTTTTTTGTCGCGCCTCCCGATGGGATGAACGCTCAGGCGTGGCGGGTGTGCGGCCTCGCGCTGTGGATGGCGGTGTGGTGGATGACCGAGGCGGTGTCGTTGCCGGTCACGGCGCTGCTGCCGCTGGTGGTGTTGCCGTTGACCGGGCTGATGCCGCTCAAGAAGGCGTCGGCGAACTTCGCGGCCGACCTGATCTTTTTGTTTCTCGGGGGTTTCATCATCTCGATCGCGATCCAGAAATGGCGCGTCCACGAGCGCATCGGCCTCGGCATGATGCGCTACATGGCGTGGAATGTGCCGAGCCTGATCGCGGGTTTCATGGCCGTGATCGGTTTCATGGGCATGTGGATGAGCAACACGGCGACGGCGATGGTGATGATGCCGATGGCGTTGAGCGTGGCGGCGCTGATCGCCAAGGGTGGCTCGACCGCCCCTTCGGTCACGAAGGCATTCGTCCTGACCGTCGCCTACGCGCCCTGTCTGGGCGGACTGGCGACCTTCATCGGCACGCCGACCAACGCCGTGCTCGAAGGCTATTTGAGCAAGACCTACGGCTTGAACCTCAGCCTCGCGCAGTGGATGTCGTTTGGCGTGCCCATCGCCGGGTTCCTGCTGGTCTGCTGCTGGCTGCTGCTCTATTTCACGCTGCTGCGGGGTATGCCCAAGGTGGCGGGCCTCGCGCCGATGATGCGGGGCGAATACGCCAAGCTCGGGGCCTTCACCAGAGGGGAAATCATCACGACGGTGATTTTCCTCGGCTGCGTGCAGATGTGGATCTTCAGCGATTTCTGGTCGGGTCTTGCCGGCGTGAATATCGACGATGCGGTGATCGCGATCGCGGGCGCGCTGCTGCTCTTCCTCACACCGCTGGACCGGCGTTGGGAACGCACGGTGCTGACGTGGACGGACACCGCGAAGCTGCCGTGGGGCATTCTGATTTTCTTCGGCGGCAGCCTCAGTCTCTCGGCCGCGCTCACAGACACCGGCGTCACCCGCTGGCTCAGCCTGGAGTTGCAGGTGATGCACGATGTGCCGCTGTGGATCGTGGCGATCGTGGTCGTCGCGCTCGTGGTGGCGGTCTCCGAAATGATGAGCAACTCGGCGACGGTCACGACTTTCCTGCCTATCCTCGCCGGACTCGCCGGCGGCCTCGGGATCAACCCGTTGCTGATCATGATTCCGGCGACGCTCACGGCGAGTTGCGCCTTCATGATGCCGGGCGCCTCGCCGAACAACGCCATCGCGTTCAGCACCGGGGTGCTGAAGGTCTCCGACATGATCAAGACCGGCCTGTGGCTGAACCTGATCTGCGCGACGGTGATCCTGTTCGCGGCGTTCTACTTCGTGCCGGGCATCATGGGCTTTGATCCGCTGGTGGTGCCGGCCTGGGCGACGCCGAAGACGCCGTAAGGGCGGGCGCGGGGATGGCGGAGGCGTCCTCAAGACGGGATCAATGGGCCGCGAGGTCGGAGCCTGCTTGCAGGCGATTGAACGAGGCAGGAGCTTGCTTGCAGGCGATTCAGAATGCGGTCGGCCGGCGCGGGTGAAATCGCCTGCAAGCAGGCTCC
>JBDNFZ010000027.1:0-2298 GCA_041689555.1 Opitutaceae bacterium
CGCTCCACGTCACCAACGGCGGCTTCAACCCCGCCCTTACCCTCATGGCCCTCGCCTTCCGCGCCGCCGAAACAACCGCCCGCTCCGCCTGACTTCTCCTCCTCCCGATCTTTCTCATTCTCTTAATCTTTCTCTTTCTCCTTTTCGTTCCGAGCCCCGCGGCACCCATCCGCTGAACCACGCCCCGTCATCACCCCCGCGCCAAGCCGCACGCTCCGCGCCCTGCTCTCCGAAGATGCCGTTCTTCGGCGGTTCATTCGACCCCTTCCCCTCCCTCCACCTCTCCCCCGCGCCTATAAGCGCGACGCCCGCCCGCCGCAGCCCCCGAAATTTTTGCGCCTTTTCGCGGCAAAAAATTCCGTCACTCCGCCCGCTCCGCCTGACTTCTCCTCCTCCCGATCTTTCTCGTTCTCTTAATCTTTCTCTTTCTCCCAATCTTTCTTTTTCCCACCCCGAGCGATCACCGCCACCCGCGTCACTTCTCCGGCACCAGCCAAGTCAAATCGCCCCGCGCACCCGGCCCCTGCGCCAGCGCCTGCCCGAGAAACTTCACGATCGTCTCCGCCTCCTCAGCGAACTTCCACGGCGGATTCACCACCACGAGGCCGCACCCCTTCATTTTCGCTATCGGCGGGTCGATATCCAACTCCACCGCCAACGTCGGCGGCAACTCCAGCGCGCGCAATTCGGCAAAAAAGCGGTCCGCCTTCGCCCGCCCCGTGAGCGGATACCAGATGGCAAAGACCCCTCCCGGCAACCGGCGCAGGCCGTCCCGGACCGCCTCCACGATCTGCGCCCACTCGTCCTGCGCTTCAAACGGCGGATCGATCAACACGAACGCGCGTTTCTCCAGCGGCGGCAGCAGCGCCCGGACCGCCCCGTAGCCGTCGGTCTCGCGCACTTGCACGCCGTCCGAAAACTGAAACCGATCCCGCAGCGGTTTCACCTCGTCGGGCTGTCGTTCGCAAAACACCAACCGCTCCTGCGCCCGCGCCAGCAGGCTCATCAGCATCGGCGAGCCCGGATAAAATTTTGGCGTCGCCCCCCGATTACCCTGCGAACGGTCGAAGCCCCGCACCAGCTCCACGTAGTCGGCCAATCCGGCGGGGAGCGGCCTCGACTCCGCGCCCGTCGCGTCGTGCGACCACACCCGGCCGATACCCTCGGGCCATTCCGGCGCCCGCGCATGGGTGTCGCCCGCCGCCGCGTCCGCCAGGTCGTAGGTCCCGCGCCCGGCGTGCGTATCCAGGCACAGGAACCCCTTGTCCTTTTGCCGGAGCATACGCACGAGCCGGATCAGCAGCGCGTGCTTCATCACGTCGGCGAAATTGCCGGCGTGATAGTGATGCCGGTAGTTCACGCCGCGACCGGCACCTTCACGACGACCTTGCGCACCAGCGCCGGTGCCGCGGGGGCCACCAGCGGACGATGACCGTCGATCGGGAAGAACACCGCGACCTCGCCCGCCGCGACGCGCAGCGTCGAATGCGTCGCGAAGCCCGCGTAGAACAGCACGTCCTTCGCCGGCCGCAGGTCTTCGCTCACCGTCAGGTTGCCCAGGTCGGTCAGCTCCATGATTTCTTCGCCGACGATCACCGCCTGCACGTCGATGTAGGCCTTGTGCGATTCCCACTTCGGCACCGTCGGCACGCCGGCCGGAAACGTCATGCAGGCCTGCGGCAGGGCAAACACGCCGCCGCCCAGCTCCACCCGCTGCATCTGCTCGGCCGCGAGACCGTCGAGCAACGCGCGTTCCGGCGAACCGGCGCGCAGACACGCTTCGACGTAGGCGAAGGCCGTGGCGAATTTTTCCGAGTGGGCGAGCTGGGCCCGCACCGTGGAGAGAGAACCGAATAGAGCCATGACGCGAAGCCTCAATACCCCGTGAAATTCTGGCAAGCCGCGAAACCGGCGTTGCGCGCTCCGGCCCGACAACCCACGCTCGGAGGCATGAAACCCTTCCGCGCCCTTATCCTCGCCACCGTTTTGCTGGCTCCGCTGGCCGCCTTCGCCGCCAACCCTTTCGAGGGACGGATCAGCTTCAAGCTCGACGGC
The DNA here is from genome assembly GCA_041689555.1 of Opitutaceae bacterium. Classification (GTDB taxonomy): domain Bacteria; phylum Verrucomicrobiota; class Verrucomicrobiia; order Opitutales; family Opitutaceae; genus Tous-C4FEB. Next base: position 2,056 of record JBDNFZ010000027.1, read on the forward strand.
GACAACGGTCCCCAGTCGATGACTTACAGCGTCAAAGGCGGTTTCTCCCGCATCGAGATCCCGGTCAAGGGTGCGGGCACCCCGGCCGTCATCATGGACACGGCCCGCAAGGAGATCACGATTCTGATGCCCGAACAAAAAATGTATCTAGGTATGCACTTGATTCCCCTAGCGGTCGAAAGCAGCGTGGCAGCGTATGGCCGACTACCCTCAAACAGTGATGGAGTTTCGTGACCAGTTCAG
>JBDNFZ010000028.1:0-5240 GCA_041689555.1 Opitutaceae bacterium
CCGAGTTCCTACACCGAGGAACTCGCCCGCTACATGATGATCTGGATCGGTCTCCTCGGCGGCGCCTATGGCGTCGGCCAAAAATCCCACCTCGCCCTCGACCTTTTGGCCGGCCGCGTCACCGGCGCACGCCGCCGTCTCCTGGATAGCTTCATCGCCCTCGCCGTCCTCGCCTTCGCCGTCACCGTCCTCATCGGCGGCGGCGTCCGCCTCGTCTGGATCACCTTCACGCTCGGGCAGACGTCTGCCGCCCTGCAAGTCCCCACCGGCTTCGTCTACCTCGTCGTCCCGGTCTCCGGGCTCTGCACCGCATTTTACGCGATCGGCTGGCTCCTCGAAGCCCGACGTGGCGAGGCTGTCGCCGCCCGGCAGTCCGGCGCCCTGAACTGACATGAACGAAGCCCTCGTCCTCGCCGTCGTCTTCGTCGTCCTGCTCCTCGCGGGCGTGCCCATCGTCTTCACCATCGGGCTGGCCTCGGTCTGCGCGCTTATCGTCAGCCTCGATCCCAGCTCCGCTGCCACCGTCATCGCCCAGCGGCTCGCCACCGGGCTCGATAGTTTCGCGCTGCTCGCGATCCCGTTCTTTATCCTTTCGGGCAACCTTATGAACCGCGGCGGCATCGCCCACCGCCTCATCGCCCTCGCCAAGGTCGTCGTCGGCCGCCTCCCCGGCGGACTCGCCTACGTGAATATCCTCGCGAACATGCTCTTCGGCGCGATCTCCGGTTCCGCCGTCGCCGCCGCCGCCGCGAACGGCGGTTTCATGGGCCCGCTCATGAAGAAAGAGGGCTATGACAAAAACTTCGCCGCCGCCGTCAACATCTCCTCCGCCACCACCGGCCTGCTCATCCCGCCGAGCAACGTCATGGTCGTCTACTCGCTCGCCAGCGGCGGCGTTTCCATCGCCGCGCTGTTCGTCGCCGGCTACGTCCCGGGCCTGCTCCTCGGCCTCGCCCTCATGGTCGTCGGCGGCGTCATCGCGAAACGAAACCGCTACCCCGTCGGAGAAAAAATCCCGCTCGCCGATGCCGCCCTCATCCTCTGGTCGGCCCTGCCCAGCCTCGCGCTCATCGTCATCATCATGGGCGGTATCATCGGCGGCTACTTCACACCCACCGAGGCCAGCGCCATCGCTGTCGCCTACACGTTCCTCCTTTCGGTCGTGATCTATCGCGAGATCAAGTGGGCCGAGTTACCCAAGATCTGCACCGATGCCGCCGCGACCACCGCCATCGTCCTCATGCTCATCGGCGCCTCGATGGCCATGTCTTGGGTCATGTCCTCCGCCAACATCCCCCAACAGATCAGCGCTACCCTGCTCCGGCTCACCGACGACAAAATCGTCCTGCTCCTCGTCATCAACCTCATCCTTCTCGTCGTCGGCACGTTCATGGATATGACGCCGGCCGTGTTGATCTTCACCCCGATCTTTCTGCCCGTGGTCGCCACCTTCGGCGTCGATCCCGTGCACTTCGGTTTGCTGATGATCTTCAACCTCTGCATCGGCCTCTGCACCCCGCCGGTCGGCAGCATCCTCTTCGTCGGTTGCGGCGTCGCGCGCACGTCGATCCGCGAGGTCATCCGCCCGCTTCTGCCGTTCTTCGCCGCGATGGTCGTCGTGCTGTTGCTCGTCACCTTTGTCCCCGCCCTCTCGCTCTGGCTGCCCCGGCTCCTGAAGCTGATGTAGTCGCGCCGCCGGCCCACCACCCGGGCTTGCGGCCGTTTCGCGGAACTGTTTGTGCCTTCGCCATGTTTCGCCGCTCGCTTCTGTCGCTGGCTTTGCTGACCGCTCCGGCGGTCGGTGCCGGCGAGCGATGGCTCGGGTGGTTCGGCGCCGATCTGGCAAATCTCAACCGCGAGCATGCCGACACCGCCCGCGCCCTCGCCGCCCTCGGCACGCCGGTCGTCGGCCAGACCGTCCCGGAATTCGGCTACCAACATCCCCGGCTTAGCGCCCCGCCCCCTGCGTCACCGTGGGTCCAGGTCGATCTCCAAACCCCGCAACCCATCGACTGGGTCGCCCTCATCCCGGCACAGGTCGATTGGCAACCGGTCGGAAGCTCCGCCTACGGCTTCCCGCTGCGCTTCCGCATCGACGCCTCCGACGATCCCACCTTCGCCGCCTTCACCCCCGTCGCCGTCTTCACCGATTCCGATTTCCCCGATCCCGGGATCGGCCCCGTGCCGCTGCGCGCCGGTGGCATCGTCGCCCGCTATGTCCGCGTCACCGCTACCAAGCTCGCCGTCGAGAACGCCCAATATTTCTTCGCCCTCGCCGAAATCATGGTCCTTTCCGGCCAGCGCAATATCGCCATCGACCGTCCCGTCGGCGCCACCGCCGCCATCAATCTTCGCCCGCGCTGGTCCCCCGCCAACCTCGTCGACGGCCGCACTCCCCTCGGCCCGCCCGTCCAACGCGAGCTGCTCCCCTACGACGGGCTCTACACCGGCGACGGCGGCGCGGGCTCCCTCACATCCCTGTGGATGAGCCTCGATCTCGGCCGCGTCTATCCGCTCCAGGAACTCCGCATCCACCCCGTCCACGCGCGTCTCGGCGCCGATATCCCCGGCTTTGCTTTTCCTTCCCGCTTCCTCGTCGAGGCCGACGACGACCCCGCGTTCGCCACACCCGCGATTCTGCTCGATGCCTCCGCCGCCGATTTTCCCAACCCCGGCAACAATCCCTTGACCGTCCGCACGCCCGGCGTCGGCGCCCGCTATCTGCGCTTCGCGATGGTCGCGCCTTCGCTCGCTCTTCAACGCCACCGGTTCGGGCTCTCGGAAATCGAGGTCTTTTCCGCCGAGACCAACGTCGCCCGCACCGCCGTCGTCAGCGCGCCGCCCGACCCCTTTCCCATGAGCCGCGACTGGCCCCTCGCTCAACTCAACGACGGTTTCACCAGCTACGGCCGCCTCGTCGCCCTGCCGGACTGGCTCGCCTCGTGGCAACAGCGCCGCGACCTCGTCGCCCGCCAACAGGTCCTCGCCCGATCCATCGCATCCCTCGAGGGTATCGCCCGCGGTCGCGCGCTCGCCGCCGGTCTCACCGCCACCGGTCTCGCCGCCGCCGCCGTCGGCCTGCTCCTTGTCCGCCAACAGCGCCGCCGCACCCGTGAACTCGAGGCGTTTCGCACCCGCCTCGCCCACGACCTGCACGACGCGATCGGCCGCAACCTCGCCGGCCTCGCCGTCATGGGCGAGAGCCTCGCCGCGCACTCCGCCGCCGGCTCGGCCGCAGGGGAAGACTGGCGCGAAGTCCACCGCGTCGCCACCGAGACCACCGCCGCCATGCGCGAGGTGCTCTGGGTCATCGGCGCCCGTGAGGAAGCGGGCCTCGACCTCGCCGCCCAGCTACGCCAGGCCGCCACCCGGATGTTGGCCGGCCGCACCGTGGTCTGGCTCGTTCTCGAAACTCCCGCCCCCGCCGCGTGGCCCGCCGACGCGCCCCGCCAGGCGTTTCTCTTCTTCAAAGAGGCCCTCGCCAATATTGTCCGCCACTCCGGCGCCACCGCCGTCACGCTCTCCGCCACGATCCGCGACCGCGTCTTCACCCTTACGATCGCCGACAACGGCATCGGCTTCGACCCCGCCCATGCCCACCGAGGCCTCGGCCTCGCCAGTCTCCGCGAACGCGCCCGCCTGCTCGGCGGCCGCTCCGAATTCGCCTCCGCTCCCGGCGGCGGGGCCACCGTCGCTCTCCGCGTTCCCGTCAAAACTTCCTAGCCGTTCTCGCCCTCACCTTTCCCGCATGGCCACCCTCTGGATCATCGAAGACAACGCCGCCTATCGCCGCGCCACCGCCCGCGCCCTGCGCAGCGCGGCCGATCACGAGTCCCTCCATGCCTTCGCCTCGATCGAGGAAGCTCTCGCCGGCGCCGCCGCGTCCGCCGTCCCCGAAGTGATTTTACTCGATGTCGGGCTGCCCGGGATCGACGGCATCACCGGCATCGCCCGCCTCCGCACCGTCGCGCCCGAGGCCAGTATTCTCGTGCTCACCGTCTTCGAGGATGACGACAAAATCTTCCGCGCGATCTGCGCCGGCGCCTCCGGTTATCTTCTGAAATCCGAACCCATGGCGCGCATCCTCGTCGGCATCGCCGAAGCCCGCGCCGGCGGCTCGCCCATGAACCCCCGCGTCGCCCGGCGCGTGTTCGCGATGTTTGCCCGCCTCGCGCCCGTCAAAAAAGACTACGGCCTAACCCCACGCGAAACCGACGTCCTCCAACTCATGACCGAAGGCGCCCCGAAGAAACAGATCGCCGACCGCCTCGCGCTCAACCCCCACACCGTCGACTACGCGATGCGCTGCATCTACAAAAAATTACACGTCAACTGCCAGTCCGCCGCCGTCTCCCGCGCGATGAAGGACGGGTTGTTTCGCTAAACCAACGCGACCGCCGCCGCGTTTCCACCCCGCGACCCGAAAGGTCCGCCCTTACGCATCTGCGTAATTGCGGCTTCGGCCCTTTGTTGCTAGGTTCGAACCATGCTTTTCCCCCGCCCCGGGATTTACCGCGCGCTTCTGCTTTCGGCCTTTTTTGCGACGATCCGCTGCGTCGCCCCCGCCGCCACCCCGCCCGCCATCGACTACAACCGCGACATCCAGCCCATCCTCGCGGAAAACTGCTACCATTGCCACGGCCCCGACGCCCCCGCGCGCAAGGGCAAGCTCCGTCTCGACCGCCACGAAGGCGCGCTCCTCGGCGGCGGCTCCGGCTACCCCTCCATCGTCCCGGGCAAATCCGACGAGAGCGAACTCATCGCCCGCATCTTTAGCACCGACCCCGAGGAGGTCATGCCTTCCCCCGAGTCCAACCGCAAACTCACCGCCGCCCAAAAGGACCTCCTCAAACGCTGGGTCGAAGAGGGCGCCGTCTGGTCCGAGCACTGGGCCTTTACCGCCCCCGTCCGCCCCGAGATTCCTGCTTCTGGCTCTCAGCTCTCAACTCTCAGCTCTCAGCTTTCCCCCAACCCCATCGACGCCTTCGTCCTCGCCAAGCTCGCCCGAGAAAACGTCGCCCCTTCCCCAGAGGCCCCGCCAGCCGCCCTCATCCGCCGTGTGGCCCTCGATCTCACCGGTGTCCCGCCCACCCCCGCCGAAGTCGCCGCCTTCGTCGCCGACTCGCTCCGCAATCCGCAGTCCGCATTCCCCGATCTCGTCGACCGCCTCCTCGCCTCCCCCCGCTACGGCGAACGCTGGGCTTGGGACTGGCTCGACATCGCCCGCTACGCCGCCACCA
>JBDNFZ010000029.1:0-3344 GCA_041689555.1 Opitutaceae bacterium
CTGGTATCGCGCCCATGCCCGCCGCCTGCCGTGGCGGGAAACGCCCTCCCTCTACAAAACGGTCGTCAGCGAGTTCATGCTGCAGCAGACGCAGGTGAAAACGGTGCTCCCCTACTTCGCCCGCTGGCTGGCCGCCTTCCCCGACTTCGCCGCGCTTGCCGCCGCCTCGGAAGCCGAGGTGCTCAAGCTTTGGGAAGGCCTCGGCTATTATTCGCGCGCGCGCAATCTCCACCGCCTCGCGCAGACCGTCGCCGCGCGCCCCACCCCGCCCCTCACCCCGGCCGAGTGGCGGGAACTCCCCGGGGTCGGCCCCTACACCGCCGCCGCGATCACGAGCATCGTTTTCGATGCGCGCGCCGCCTGCGTGGATGGGAATGTTGTCCGCATCCTCGCCCGGTTGACCGCCGACGCCACGTTGTTTCGGGACAGCGCCTCGGCCGCCAAGGTTTTCACGCCCCTCGCGGACGCCCTCGTGCCACAGACCGAACCCGGCGAACACAACCAAGCCATGATGGAACTGGGCGCGACCGTCTGCACCCGCCAGAACCCACTGTGCGCCGCGTGCCCGGTCCGAGGATTTTGCGCCGCCGCCGCGCGCGGTGAGCCGGCCAAGTTCCCCCGCCTTGCGCCCAAGCAAATCGAAAAAGTCGCGGTGACCCGCCTTTGGTGTGAGCGCGACGGCACCCTGCTGTTGCATCGCGCCGCGAACGATGCGCGACGGCTCGCCGGTCAACACGAGTTGCCCACGGCCCAACATCTGGGCCGCCGCGAGGCCGCAGCCGCCAAGGGTGTCCTGCTCGCCACCAAGCATCGCGGCATCACCCGCTACCGGATTACCGAGTCGATCTACACCGCACCGGCCCCCGGGGCGAAACTCGGACCGGGCTTGGTCTGGGTCGAAATCGGCGACTTGTCGCGGATCACCCTTTCCGGACCGCACCGGCGCTGGATCGACGAGATTGTCCGAAGGGCCTGATTCCCCGCGCCCGGCACCTAAGCCTCCGGCAAAGCCGCCGCGAGCGCTTCGACCCGTTGTTTCGACGCCAGCACATCCTCTGGCTTAACCCGCGGGCTCAGTTCGAGCACGAGCTCGTGCTCCGGCCGCCAAAACTCGCTGACCATCTTGAAGTCGATGTGGCCGGATCCGACGGGCTGGTGATCCTGGCCATGGGCACTCACATCGTGAAGGTGGAAGCCGAGCACTCTGGCGGCATTTTGTGTCAGATGGGCCCGCTGGTCCAGCATCCCCATCGTTTGCTTGATATCCGCATGACCGGTGTCGTGCCAATAGCCCGCCGGGTTCCCGTTCGGCAGGCCCGCGAGGAACTCCGCGTAATCGGCATCAATGGGCAACTCCTCGAATTTTTCGCGATTCTCGAATCCCAGCTTTATGTTCTTCGCCGCCGCATAGTCGAAAACCTCCCGCACGCTCGCCTGCGTCTGCGCCCAAAAAGGCCCCATCCGTTTCCGCAGTTTCTCCAAGCCCTTTGCCCGCAGCGCCGCATACTCCGGGTCGCCGTCGCGGCCGGCATTGGGGTGATCGCGGAGGTAGTCCTTTAGCTTTCGCGCCGGATTGCTCCAAAAAAACGAGACGCTCCCGAGGTGGCAGACCAATACCCGCGCCTTCACTTGGGCCGAAAAATCGATCGAGCGTTTCGTGTGGCGCAGCCACTGGTCATGCTCGCGATGGTCGGCCGCCGAGGGCTCGAACAAGTTCGGCGCCGCCTGCGTGATCCCGGTGGGTAACGGGCAAAAATTATGCGTCGACCCGACCGTCACGATACCTTCCTCGACGGCCCGGAGAATCCCGGGGACCAAGACGATCCTGACGCCGTGACTCAACTCGACCCGGTTGAAACCGAGGCCCGCCATCTCTTTGAGCATCTCGTAGCCATCCTGATGGCGATGGGAACACCAGCAGCTCGAAAGCGAAAACGAAAGACGCACGGGCCCAGACGACCCAATTGGCCATCGGGTTGCACGAAAAAAAAGCCGCCGGCCGAAAAATTCGGACGGCGGCAAATGCGATTAAATTCTTCCCCGGATCAGTCGGCGTGGCGGCGGCGGAGCATGGCGGTGAAGGCCATGACCTTGGTCTTCCGGCGGCGCTTCTCGCAGGGCTTCTCGAAGTAGCGCTTCGCACGGGTGCCTTTGATGATGTTCTCGCGCTCGAGCTTCTTCTTCATGCGACGGATCGCGCGGTCGATGGGCTCGTTCTTACGGATTTTGATTTCGATGGGCATGCTCGGGAGGCGGTTGGTGAAAGGGAAAGGGTGCAAACAAGCCGGGCCGTCGCTCGTCCGTCAATGGCTTTTTTCCGCCTCCACACGCGGTCGTTTTCGGCCTCCACACGCGGTCGTTTTCGGCCTCCACACGCTCCGATTTCGGCCTTTCGCCTTGCGCGTTTCCCCTCCCCGTCTTGCCTTCGCCCTCGTGTCGTCCGCCGATCAGAACTTTGTCCATCTCCACGTCCATTCGGACTACAGCCTCTTGGACGGCGCCTGCCGGATCGACCGCCTCATGGACCGCGCCGTCGCCCTCGGGATGCCGGCCATCGCGCTTACCGACCACGGCAATCTTTTCGGCGCCATCGACTTCTACAGCACCGCCAAAGCCAAGGGCATCAAGCCCCTCGTCGGCTGCGAGCTTTACCTCGTCACCACCTCCCGGCTCGAAAAACACGGCCGCTCCGACGACGACGGCAAGAGCATCTTCCACCTCGGCCTGCTCGCGAAAAATCTCATCGGCTACCAAAACCTCCTCAAACTCGTCTCCGACGCCCACCTCAAGGGCTTCTACTACAAGCCCCGCACCGATCTCGAAACCCTCGCCAAATACGCGCCCGGTCTGATCGGTTTCACCGGCTGCCTCGCCTCCCTCGTCCCGCAGCACCTGCTTCACGACCGCGAGGACGAAGCCCGCAAGGCCTGCGCCCGCTTCGTCGATATCTTCGGCCGTGAAAACTACTTCGTCGAAATCCAAGACCACGGCATTCCCGAACAAAAGAAAATCATCCCCGGCCTCCTCAAGCTCGCCGAGGAGTTCGACCTGAAGGTCATCGCCTCGAACGACGTCCACTACGTCAACTCCTCCGACTCCGGCCCGCACGATGCGATGCTCTGCATCCAGACCGGCGCCAAGATCGAGGAGGAGAAACGCATGAAATTCACGGGCCACGAGTTTTACCTCAAGTCCCGCGCCGAGATGGAGAAACTCTTTATCGAGATCCCCGAATCCATCACCAACACCCAACTCGTCGCCGAGATGTGCGACCTCACGATTCCCTTTCCCAAGGGCAGCGAGCGTTACCCGAAATACCCCCTCCCCATCGAGGTCTCGTCCAA
>JBDNFZ010000030.1:0-3123 GCA_041689555.1 Opitutaceae bacterium
GCGGGCGGCGCTGCGCGAACGGCTGCGGGAACTGGCGGCGGCGGCGGTGCCGGCGCGCGGAGGCATCGCGGCGACGCCTTGGCTGGCGGGGCAGGCGGCGCGGGCGGCGGAGACGTGGCGCGAGGTGGTGGACGCGGGGGCATTTCTGCGGCCGTTGCCGCTGGCGTGGGCCGAACCGACGGCGGGGCAGGCGGAGATTTTGGCGGGCTGGGGCGTGCGGACGCTCGGGGACCTCACGGCGTTGCCCAAGGCCGAGGTGGGCCTGCGCCTCGGGACGGCGGGGGCGGCGCTGTGGGAACGCGCGGCGGGCGAGACGAAGCGGCCCCTGCGGCTGGTGGAACCGGCGAAAAGTTTTGCGGCGGCGTGGGCCTACGATCCGCCCGTCGAGGCGTTGGAGCCGCTGCTGTTTCGGCTGCAACGCTACGCCGAGCGCCTGGCGATCGAGTTGCGCGGGGCGGGCTGCGTGGCGGAGCGCCTGGCGCTGACGCTGCTGCTGGAGGACGAGACCGATCATCGCCGGGAGTTTCGCCTGCCCGAGCCGGGGGCGGACGTGGCGGGGTGGATGCGGATCATGCACGCGCACCTCGAGACGCTCAAGACGGTGGCGCGGGTCGTGGGCGTGCGGCTCGTGGCGACGCCGACGCGACCGCCGCAGAAACAGGACGGCCTCTTCGAGACGGGTCTGCGCGATCCGGCGGCGTTTTGGGAAAATCTCGCGCGTGTGGGCGCGCTCGTGGGCGACGACCGGGTGGGCACGCCGGTGGTGGCGGAGACGCACCGGCCCGATTCGTTTACGCTCGTGAAACCGGCGGACGTGGTCGCGCCGCCCGAGGCGCCGCCGGTCCACGCGACGCGCGGGTTGGCGCTGCGGCGGTTTCGCCCGGCGTGGCCGGTGAGCGTGGCCTGCGACGGCGCGCGGCCGACGGAGCTGGCGGGGCCCGGGCTGCGGGGCGGAGTGCGGGCGGCGAGCGGACCGTGGCGGAGCGCGGGCGACTGGTGGACGGACGGGGCGTGGGCGGTCGAGCACTGGGAGGTGGAGTTGAACGAGGGCGGGCTCTACCGGCTCGCGCACACGGCGGACGGCTGGCGGGTCGAGGGAATTTTCGACTGAGGCGCGATCATGGACGGCTACGTCGAGTTGCATGCGCGGAGCGCGTTTTCGTTTTTGCGGGGCGGTTCGCTGCCGGAGGCGCTGGCGGCGGAGGCGGGGCGGCTGGAGCTGCCGGCGGTGGCGTTGTGCGACCGCGACGGCGTCTACGGAGCGGTGCGGCTGCACATGGCGGGCAAGGAAGCGGGCGTGCGCGCGCTCGTCGGCTGCGAGCTGACGATGGACGACGGGAGCATCGTGCCGGTGCTGGTGGCGACGCAGGCGGGCTACCGGCGGTTGTGCGGACTGCTGACGACGGCGCACCTGCGGGCGGCGAAAGGCGAAGGCCGCGTGGCGTGGACGGAATTGGCGGAGGACAACGCGGGATTGATCGCGCTCACGGGCGACGAGGCGGGTCCGGTGCGGCGGGCGTGGCGGGCGCGGGGCGCGGCGGAGGCGGGTGCGGCGGGGGAGCGGCTGCGGCGGATTTTCGGCGGGGACCGGTTGTATGTCGAAGTGCAGCGGCACCTCGTGGCAGGCGAGGAAGATGAAAACGAGTTTCTCGTCGACTGGGCGCGGGCGCAGGGGTTGCCGTTGCTCGCGACCAACGGCGTGCTGCACGCGACGGCGGAGGCGCGCCGGGTGCTGGATGTGTTCACGTGTCTGCGCGAGCACACGACGCTGGACGGCGCGGGACGGCGGCTGGCGGTCAACGGCGAGCGCCACCTCAAGGGCGGGGCGGCGATGGCGGCGCTGTTTGCCGAGCTGCCCGAGGCGATCGCGAACACGGCGCGGCTGGCGGCGCGGCTGGAGTTCACGCTGGCGCAGCTCGGCTACCGGTTCCCCGACTACGCGGTGCCGGGCGGGGAAACGCAGGATTCGTTTGCGCACAAGATGGCGTATTTCGGCGCGCAGCAGCGCTACGGCTCGGTGGTCGGCGACGTGCGGCGGCAGCTCGACCGTGAGCTGGCGCTGATCGCGAAGCTCGGGTTCAGCGGATATTTTCTGATCGTGTGGGACCTGTGCGCGTTTGCGCGGGAGCGCGGGATTCTGGTGCAAGGGCGGGGGAGCGCGGCCAACAGCGCGGTGTGCTACTCGCTCGGGATCACGGCGGTGGACCCGATCGCGAGCCGGCTGCTCTTCGAGCGGTTTCTCTCGGAAGGCCGGTCGGATTGGCCCGATATCGACCTCGATCTGCCGAGCGGGGAAGGGCGCGAGAGCGTCATTCAGGAAGTCTACCGCCGCTACGGGCGGCTGGGCGCGGCGATGACGGCGAACGTGATTTCGTTTCGCGGGAAAAGCACGATGCGGGAGGTCGGCAAGGTGCTCGGCCTGCCCGACGATGTGTTGGACCGGTTCAGCAGCCTGTTTCACGGCGGGGATTATCCGCACACGCTGGCGTTGAAGGAGCAGTTGCGCATGGCGGGAATCACGGCGGAGCACCCGCGGCTGGAGGCGCTCGTGCGGACCTGTCAGCAGGTCAACGGCCTGCCGCGGCACCTCGGGCAGCACTCGGGCGGGATGGTGTTGAGCGCGGGCAACCTCTCGCAGTTCGTGCCGTTGGAGAACGCGCGGATGCCGGGGCGCAGCGTGCTCCAGTGGGACAAAAGCGACTGCGAGGACATGGGGATCATCAAGATCGACCTGCTCGGGCTCGGCATGATGGCGGCGATGCAGGAGACGCTGGAAATCTGCGCGGTGCGCGGCCAACCGGTGGACCTCGCGCGCCTGCCGAAGGACGATCCGGCGACGTTCAAGCTCATCCGGGAGGCGGACACCGTGGGGGTTTTCCAGATCGAGAGCCGGGCGCAGATGGCGACGTTGCCGCGGATGAAGCCCGCGACGTTTTACGATCTCGCGATCGAGGTCGCGATCATCCGCCCCGGGCCGATCCAAGGCGACGCGGTGAACCCGTATCTGCGGCGGCGCACCGGCCAGGAAGCGGTGACGTATCCCGACGAACGCACCCGCCCGATCCTCGAACGCACGCTCGGGGTGGTGCTGTTCCAAGAGCAGATCCTGCGGATCGCGATGGA
>JBDNFZ010000031.1:0-11176 GCA_041689555.1 Opitutaceae bacterium
GACGAACAAGGCCTTATGTAGGAGCCTGCTTGCAGGCGATTTCTTCTAGTCGGCGCGTGCAGGCGATCTCCCCCGCGCCGACCGACCGCATTTCGCCACGCCTGCCCCACGCACCTCCTCGAAAACGGCGCGGACCTGCGCTTGATTCAGGAACTCCTCCGCCCCGCCCGCCTCGACGCGACGCAGATCTACCCGTCGGTCGCGATCACCCAGCTGTGCGAAGTCACGCCTGCTGCCATCCGCGCGGCCGGGTGAAACGAGGGCGGAGGTGCCGCCGGGCACGAATCCGGCAACGTCAGAAACATGAGCACCGTCCCCAAAGTCGAGTCCGCCTTGGAGCGGTTCAGCCCGGAACAGATGCAGGCAGTGGCCGACTGGATCGCGGCCCGACTCCTGCCCGAGAAATCCCCGGAAACCTTCGCCGCCATCGACGCAGGCCTGCGTTCGCTGAAGACCGAGCCGACCCTGAACGCCGACGAAGTCCGCCGAAATATCCGCGCATGGGTTGCGCGGTAATTTTTTCCGCCCAAGCCAACCGCGACCCTGGCCGGGGCGTCGCTTTCCTCGCCGAGAAAACTCCGGCCCCGGCCGAGCGTTTGGGCAAAGCCCTCGTGGTTCGGACGCTGACCCTGGGGCCTCTGCCGCACCAAGGGCCGCCGGAGCGCGACCGACCGGGCATGCGCCGCATCGTGCACAAGCCCTGGTTCGTGATTTATTACCGGGTGGACGCGACGCCCGGCGTGGTCGAGATCGTGCGCTTCTGGCATGCCCGCCAGAATCCGGACGCGCTACGCCTAGGCGAACCGGTGCGAGCGTAAAAACTCCTTCCTTTAACTGCTAAAAATGTCCTCGTTGGCGAGGCGGTGGCCGGGTTTTCTCCAGACCAAAACATGGGCTCGGCTTTGCGGTCTGCGGATCTGCGGAAAGCGAAATAGGTTGGCTCTTTACAGGATCGAGCCGGAGGGACGGCAAGGACTTTGGAGTCTCGGGTATATGCGAGCCGATGAAGCAGGAGGGAATCAGGAAATTCGGCTTCACCACAAACCACAAAGCCAGACACCGTTCAGCTCTGCCCCAAGAACTCCACCACTGCCGTCTGTTCAAAAACATGGGAAAGCCTACAGGATTATCGCCTTCCAAGCTAGACGCCCTGCTTTGCTGTCAAGAGTCAACCCATGTCCCCTTTTCTGGCACCCCCTCACTGCACGGCGCCTCATACCAGCGTCCCGTAAGTTTTAGACTGTCATTGCGAGGAGCGAAGCGACGAAGCAATCCAGCTGGATCGCCACGGTGCGCTGAGCTCACCTCGCGATGACGATCGTCTGAATTATAGCCGACTCACCGCCTCGGCGATCGCGCGACCGACCTCGACGGTCGTTGCCGTGCCACCGAGGTCGCGGGTGCGCGGGCCGTGTTGCACGACGTGTTCGATGGCGCGCACGACCGAGGCGGCGGCCTCCGGTTGGCCAAGGTGATCGAGCATCATGGCTCCAGACCAGATTTGACCGATGGGGTTGGCGATGCCTTTTCCGGCGATGTCCGGCGCCGAGCCATGCACGGGCTCAAACATCGAGGGGAAATTGCGCTCAGGATTCAGGTTGGCGGAGGGCGCGATCGCGATCGTGCCGGTGCACGCCGGGCCGAGGTCGGACAGGATGTCGCCGAAGAGATTCGAGCCGACGACCACATCGAACCAGTCGGGGTGCTGCACAAAGTGGGCGGTGAGAATGTCGATGTGGTATTGGTCGGTGCGCACGTCGGGATACTCTGCGGCCAGCGCTTTGAAGCGTTCGTCCCAGAACGGCATGGTCACCGTGATGCCGTTGGATTTCGTGGCCGATGTGAGGTGTTTCTTCGGCCGACTGCGCGCCAACTCAAACGCGTAGCGGAGAATGCGGTCGACGCCGTGGCGCGTGAACACGACCTGCTGCATCGCGATCTCATCGTCGCTGCCGGCATAGAGGCGTCCGCCAATTTCGGTGTATTCCCCCTCGTTGTTTTCGCGGATGACGTAGAAATCGATGTCGCCCGGGCGGCGGTTCCGCAGCGGTGAATCGATCCCCGGCATGAGGCGCACGGGGCGAACATTCGCATACTGGCGAAACTCGCGGCGAATCGGAATGAGCAGACCCCAGAGCGACACGTGGTCTGGCACGCCCGGAAATCCCACCGCACCGAGGTAGATCGCGTCGTGATGGCGAATTTGGGCGAGGCCGTCCGTCGGCATCATGCGTGCGGTCTCTTTGTAGTAGGCGCAGCTCCAGGGAAGCTGATCCCACGTGAAGCTGAAGCCGTGTTTCTTCGCGGAGGCTTCGAGCACAAGCATGCCCGGAGGGACAACTTCTTGGCCGATGCCGTCGCCCGGAATAGTCGCGATGCGGTAATTTTTCATAGCGTTATTTCTGCTTTTGAGGGCGACCTGACGACAGTTGCCCCGCTGCCGCGCACATTAGCCGACCCCTGCAGGGTTCGCCATCAGCGGAACCACCTGAATCACCGCGCGGCGCGACCCCGCTTCAATAAAGCAATCGGGCCAACTCCGTCCGACTCGCGACGCTTAATTTCCGGTAGATCGCGTTCAGCTGAAAATCGACGGTGCGGGGTGACTTGCCCAGCCGTTGCGCCACGTCTTGGTTGCGCAAGCCCTCCGCCACCAGCAGCGCCACCCGGCGTTCGCTCGGGGTGAGAAACTGCAAATGATGAATCGCCTCGGCGGTCAGCTGCGGATTCGCGCCGTCGAGATTGCGCTCGCCGGAGAGCGTCACCCAAAAACCGGGCCGCACCCGTGATCCTTGGTAGGGTTGGCTCACGTCGACCTTGGCGACCAGACCTGCGATCTCGCGGTGCTCCACGCGCGCGCTTTCGCATCCCATCGCCGGACTCTGGCGCGCGGCGCGGGCCGAGAGGTCCGCCAGCCGGGCGCAGGCTTCGTCGATCAGGTCGGGCACGCGGAAACAACGGCGAGTATTCAGCAAGCGGGCTTCCTGGTGGCCGAAGTTCCACACGGCACACAGGTCGTAGGCTTCCTGCGTGGCGAACCCCACCTTGTGATCCGGCCCGAGAAACATGACGGGGACCGGCAGGCCTGAGATGAAACGCTCCATGCTCAGGCGGCGTCCACGTTCACCCTCGAACGCCCGCAAGCGGCGCAGTCCGGCGTCGATGACGGGATGCAACGACGCCAGGAACTCGCGTTCCTCGGCGAGGAATGCGCCCTGCTCCTCGCTGCGGCGAATGCTCAGCACCGCCTCCGGGTGCGCACCGTCCCAGAAGGCGAGATGGACGAACTCATCCCAGCCGCGAAAGTGCCGCTCACGTTCGACCCGCCGTTGCCGGGCCCGGGGATCTTCCTGCAAGATCTCCGTGTAGGTATACATTTTTACCTGCGGATGGGTGGCGAGAAACGGGCGGGCGATACTCAGGCTCGTGAGGGGTTGGTTGCGACTGTCATGGTCGTGCGCGACGAAGTGGCGTCCCTCCTGTGGCTCAAAATCAACGATGCCCAACATCAGGCTGCAGGAGTGGTGCGGCAGGACGCTCTGCAGTAGTTGCAAATTCGCGCGCCAAAAACTCTCGAGATCGAGCGCACTCTGCAAATCCAACATCGGGCGAGCAGCCCCCCGACGGGCGGAGGAGGCGCTGAGAGCAGGGGCTGCGGGGCGCTTAGGTGAGACCGGCATGGGGCGACTGAAATTGGCTGGGGTTACCGCCTGTTCGCAAGGCAATGCTCACGTCGAAGCCCGCCTTGGCCCGGCCCGCCCGCGCCCCCCGACCGGCGACACTTCAGGTGGTTCTACCAATGGCGGCGCGCCCACATTGTCGTTAAAGTAGATGGGTCCGATCAAGCAATCGATAAGTCGCATCCAGAATCAGCCCACGTCCCTTGATTTCGAGCAAGAAAACACCTCAGTCCGCGACCCAAAAATAGTCCTCATGATCTCAAAACCCTTCCAAAAATCCTTCGCCGTAACGACGGCGTTGGCGCTCTTCTCCACGACGCTCGCCGCACAGACCGCCCCCGCGCCCTCCGCTGCCGCCAAACCCGAAGAGACTATCAAGTTGGAGGCGTTCAGTGTTACCGGCTCCAACATCAAACGGATTGAACAGGAGCGCGCTCTGCCGATGACGATGGTCAAAGCGGAGCAACTCGAAATCTACGACCCGGGCCAACCTTCGGATCTGCTCGCCATGCTTCCCATGGCGGCGGGCCTGCCGGGCAACGAGGCGGCGCTCGCGACCCAGAACGCGCGGGGCGACAATGCCAATATCTCGTTCCGTGGACTCTCGTCGGGCAACACCCTCATCCTCCTCAACGGCCGCCGCATCGCCCCGCACCCCATCAGTTGGAACGAGCAGGGCGTGCCGGCGTTGTCGGTCAACGTGAACCAACTCCCGAACCGCGGCATCGAGCGGGTGGACGTGCTGCGCGACGGCGCCTCGTCGATCTACGGCGCCGATGCGGTCGCAGGCGTGGTGAACTACGTCATGCACCGCCGCTTCCGCGGCACTGAATTGTCCCTGCGCTATGGTATCACCGAGTATGGCGACGGGCAGGAGTATCGCGCCTCGCTCACCCACGGCTTCGATTTCGCAAACAAAAAGGGCCGGCTGGTCTTCACGGCCGACTACTATGATCGCAAAGGCACCTTCCTTCGCGATCGCCCGTTTGCCAGCGACAGCGACAACGTCGCCCGCGCACCGGCCCCGTGGAACGTCTACACCGAAACGGCGTTCAACCGGCGCACGACCACAAGCGCCTACGGCCAATTCAATACCGTCGTCACCACCGGGCGCAACCAGTATGGTGCGTTCCTGACGACCAACCAACGGCCGACGGGAATTCCCACGACATTTTTCACTGCGACCGGCGGATTTTTTCTGGTGCCTACGACCGGCACCGGCCAACGGGGAATAGCCCCAGCCGCTCCGGCCCGCGCCGCCACCGGGCCGGGCAAAGAATATTATTGGAACCTGAACGACGCCCGCTCGCTTCAGCCTCAGTCCACCCGAAGCAATCTCTTCGTCGGCGGCGAATACGACCTCGGCCGAAAAATCACCGCCTTCGCCGACTTCAATTACTACGGCGCCAGTTCACTCGTCTTGCGCGACCCCGACGTCTACCAGAGCAGCGTCAATGGTCCGTTGGTCGTCCCGACCTCAAATCCATACAACCCGTTCGGCGAACGTTTCTGGCATCCCACCGGCGCACCCAACTCCGACGGATCCGCGCGTCTTACGGGCACGCCGTCGGCGGTTAACGTCGTCAACCACCGTTTCTGGGACTTCGGTCCACGCGCGGGCAAGGTCACCAATTCCGCCTACCGCGGCCTGCTGGGCCTGCGCGGACGCTTTGGCGACACGTGGTCCTGGGAGACGGCCCTCATGCAGGCCCAAGGTCGCGCCAATGAAAACGAGCCCATCCAGCGCAGCAGCCTCTCCCAGGCGGCGGCGTTGCAGACCGATCCGGCCCGCGCCCTCAATGCTTTCGGTCGCAGCTACGCGGTCCAAAACGGAGTCCTCGTTGACACCGGTGCCTTCCGCAATTCCGACGCCGTAAAACAATCCACCTACGGCGTGTTTGAGCGCGACGGCTGGACCCGCCTGCGCAGCCTCGACTTCAACGCCAGCGGCGAGGTCTGGTCGTTGTGGGGCGGCAACAGTATCAGCCTCGCCCTCGGCGGCGAATACCGCCGCGAGGATTTCAGCGATATCCGCGCACCTTTTGCCGGCCTCAATCCTGCGGGCTCCGGCTTGGATCCCACGCGCTCCGACATCGTCAGCGCTTCCTCGGTGCCCGACACGTTCGCCAACCGCGAAGCGATTTCGGGCTACGCCGAAGCCTTGTTTCCCCTCGTGGGCCGCAAATTCAAACTGCCGCTTGTTCAGTCCTTCGAGCTGAGCGCCGCCGTGCGTTCGGAACACTACAGCGATTTCGGCAATACGGTGAGTCCGAAATTCGGCCTCTCTTGGCAACCCACCGATTGGATCATGGTGCGGGCGTCGCGCAGTCAGGGATTCCGTCCGCCTTCGCTCCCTGCGCTCTATCGCGGCAGCTTCATCGGCACGACGTTGAACAGCCAGGACACCTATCGCTCCACCGTCACCCAATTGCTCACCGACCAAGGGCTGAACCGCATCAACCGCGTCGAGGGCAACCCGAATCTGCAGCCCGAGAAGTCGACCGGAATTTCCACCGGTATCGTGATCGACGTCCCCGGCGTGCGCGGCCTCTCGCTCACCGTCGACTACTACGAGATTCGCCACAAAGATATCATGGGCTCGAGCGGCACGGTAAACGACGACCGCGACGCACTCGTCGCCGCCACTCAGGCTGCGCTCGCCGCCGGGCAGGCCATCAACGCCATCGATCTCGGCTCGGGCACGGCCCGCTATCAGGGCGACGGCTCAGTGGTGCGCCTGCCCGTGACGCAAGAGGACCGCAATTTCTTCACCGCCTACAATGCTACCCGCGCCCCCAGCGCGCAACGCGCTGTTGTCGGCTCAATCGACTTCCTGCGCACGACCTACTTCAACAGGTCCGAACAGTTTGTGAACGGCTTCGACTTCGGCCTGAACTATCGCTTCCGCCCCCATTCGCTCGGCAACCTCACGCTCGAGACGAACTGGACGAAGTTGAACGCGTTCTACATCTACACCTCCCGCACTGCGGCGCGCACGGAGCTCATGGAGACCAACCTCGCCGCCACCTCCGGCGCCTCACCCATGTGGCGCGGAAATGTGCAGCTCAACTGGCGGCGCGACAAATGGAGTGCAGGCCTGGGCATGTTCTACACCGGAAGCTTCACGCTGGCCGGTGTGACCACGAGTCAGGCGACCTACGAGGCGCTCGGCCGGCCCTCCTATATCCGCCCGGTGTTCACCAACGGCAGCACCGTCTACCGCATGGTCCATCGCGACACGCAGACCTACAACACGTTCCTCTCCTACCGTCTCGGAAAGACCGATACCCGCAGCTGGCTGCGGGACACCAGCGTGCGCGTCGGCGTGAACAATCTCTTCAACACCGAGCCCCCGCTCTCTGACGACAACAACACCTACGAGTCCGCGCTCTTCAACACGCTCGCCAAGGGCCGCAGCTACTCGTTGACGCTGACGAAGAAGTTCTGATTTAGCTTTCCCCGGCCCCCTTCCTTCATGAACCACCCCCCGCTCGGCAGACTTGGCCGAATCACTCACATCTGCGGGTCCTGCGCGCTGCTGCTGCCCCTCCTGGCTTCGACTCTCCTCGCCCAGGCACCGGCCGCGGCTCCGTCGCGCGCGCCTGCAGCGACGGCACCATCAGGCGCGCCAACGCCGAAGCCGATGGGCCGCGTGCTGTTCATCGGAAACAGTTTTCTCTTCGGTTCCGGCTCGGCCGTGCGGTTTCACCGCGCCCAGACTGTCACTGACCTGAACGGAACCGGTTTCGGCGGTGTGCCCGCGCTCTTCAAGACCTTCGCCACTCAGGCCGGCCTCGATTTTACGGTCAGCCATGAGACGGTCAGCGGCTCGGGCCTCGATCTTCATCTCGAGCAAAAAGTGCCTCTCATCGGCCGCGCGTGGGACCGCGTGGTGATGCTCGGCCAGAGCGTCCTCAACCGCGAGCAACCCGGGAACCCCGACCTCCTCATCCGTTCCGCCAAGAAACTCGCCGAGTTGCTGCACAGCAAAAACCCACAAGTGGACATCCGCCTCATCGCAACCTGGTCGCGCGCCGATCAGGTCTATCCCGAAAAGGGACACTGGCACGGCAAGCCGATCGAGCAGATGGCCAAGGACGTTCGCGCCGCCTACGACCGGGCCGCGGCTACCACGCCGTTCATCCGTGGCGTGATCCCTGTCGGAGAAGCGTGGAATCGCGCTTTCAAGACCGGGGTCGCCGACCCGAATCCCTACGACGGCGTCGGCTACGGCCAAGTCGACCTCTGGGCCCATGATCAATGGCATGCGAGCACCCACGGCTATTATTTGGAGGCGCTGGTGATTTTCGGCGATCTCACCGGACTCGATCCGCGCTCGCTCGGCAAAGACGAGCGCTCCGGCTGGGAACTGGGTCTCTCTCCGGCCCAGGCGACCGCATTGCAACAGGTCGCGTTCGATGAATTGTCGGCGCAAAAACCAAACCGGAAGCTGGAGACGTTCACCCCGATCAGCCTCGGCAAGAACCGCTGATCACCGCCCACGCCCTCCGTCCGCCTCAATTCTCCAAAAAATCGTGTCGTCCCGTCCCCACCTCGGCGCGGACGCCAAAGCCGCCGCCACTGAAGCGATCGAGCATCCGGCCGCCTTCGGCTTGCGCCAATGGTCGGGCTGGATTCTCGGGCCGGGCGCGCTGCTGATCACACTGCTGTTCCCGCCGCCCGAAGGCCTGAGCGTCGAAGGGTGGCGCACGGCCGGCGCCGCGATGTTGATGGCGGTGTTTTGGATCTGCGAGTCCGTGCCCATCCCGGTGACCGCGCTGCTGCCGCTCGTCTTGTTTCCCGCCCTGCACCTCGGCGATATCCGCGAGACGGCCGCACCCTTTGCGAATCCGATCATCTACCTCTTCCTCGGCGGCTTTTTGATCGCCCTCGCGATGCAGCGCTGGGGCCTCCATCGGCGCGTGGCCATCAATCTGATCGGCGCGATGGGCACGCGACCGTCCCGGCTCATCGGCGGCTTCCTCCTCGCCTCAGCCGCCGTCAGCATGTGGGTCAGCAACACCGCCACCGCGCTGATGATGCTGCCCATCGCCGTATCGATCATCCAAATGATCCCGACCACCGGCGATAATGCCACCGCCCGAAAAACATTTGCGGCCGCGCTGATGTTGGCCGTGGCCTACGGGGCGACGACCGGCGGTATGGCCACCTTGATCGGCACGCCGCCCAACGCCCTGCTCGCGGCCTACGTGGGCAAGGTCTACGGCTTCAACATCGGCTTCGGCCAGTGGATGCTCCTCGGTGTGCCCGTGATGCTCGTCACGTTGCCCGCCGTCTATCTCGTGCTGACGCGCGTGAGCTTCAAACTCGAAAAAGGCGAAATCCCCGGCATGGCGGAGCGCATCCGCTCCGAGCGCGCCGGCCTCGGGTCGTGGTCGCGCGGCGAGATCGGCGTGCTCGTGGTGTTTGTGCTCACCGCACTCGGCTGGATTTTTCAACCGCTGCTCGCCAAGACCCTGCCGCTGCTGACGGATACCACCATCGCCATCATGGGCGGACTCGCGCTGTTTTTCATTCCCATCAACCTGAAGCGCGGGGAATTTCTCATGAACTGGGAGGCGACCAAGGGCCTGCCGTGGGACGTCCTCCTGCTCTTCGGCGGCGGCTTGAGCCTCGCGGGGAACATCGAGAAGCACGGCCTCTCGCGCTACTTCGGCACGCTGTGCGCCGGGCTCGAAGGCATCCCGATGATTGCGATTCTCTGCGTCGTCTGCTTCGGCATTTTGATGCTCACGGAACTGACGAGCAACACCGCGACCGCCGCGACGTTTTTGCCCATCGTGGCCGCTCTCGGCACCACCCTCGGCGAGAATCCCCTGCTCTTTCTGATCCCCACCGCGCTCGCCGCCAACTGCTCCTACATGCTGCCCGTCGGCACGCCACCCAACGCGATCGTCTTCGGCAGCGGCCACATCACCCTCCCCCAGATGGCCAAAGCCGGCATGTGGCTCAACGTCCTGCTCGTGCCGATCATCATCGGCCTCGTGCTGCTGCTGGGCCGGTTTGTCTTCGGCATCGAGCCGGGCGTGATCCCGACGTGGGTGCGGTAACCCCTGCCGTAGAGTCCGCGATTGTTACCTATCGCCCCGGACAGCGTGTTACCTGCCTCGCTGGATCATGCCACCCATGATTCTCCCCGGACCTCGAAAAGGCCCCGCAATAGGATCGGGTTTTTAAGACTAACGTGCCCGAGTTTCAGCTTCGTCAACGCTCTCCCGCCAGTGCACAGGTGGCGTCATCCGCCGCCTCGTTGACCTCGCTTGGTCCCCGACGGCCGGGGGATTCACGGCTTGCGGTCTGCGCACGCTCAAGTGTTCTGAAAGGAAATAATTCGGTCATCTCCGCACCTGTTCGCATCTTCCCCATGTCGTATCTCTCCCCTATTTTGCAGCTCATTGTGGCCTTGGGAATTCTGAACGTTTGGCTCCTTCGCCCAGCCCAAGCGACGGCGTTTCGCGGCGGTTCCGCCAAGACTCTGCGCGAGGAATTTGCCGCTTACGGCCTGCCCCTCTGGTTCATGCGGGTAGTGGGCGTGCTCAAGGTAGGGCTGGCGCTTACCCTCTTGGCAGCTATCTGGCTTCACCCCTTGGCGCAACCGGCAGCTATCGCCTTGGGCGTGCTGATGCTGGGGGCCTTGGCCGTGCACCTCAAAGTGAGAGACCCGATCATTAAGTCGCTGCCCGCTTCGGCCGTGCTGGCAATGTGCGTCTCCATCGCGCTGCTATAGCCCAGCCTTGGGTCAGAAGGCGGCAAAACCCAAGTAAGCGTTCAGCGCCAGATAGAGCAGCGCGGGGGTCGTCTGGAGCAGAGAATCTTTGATTCGGATCCGAACGCCGACCGCAACCAGCATCATAACCGCAAGTCCGCCGGCGGCTGCGCGCCCCGCCCAAGGCAGGCTCAAGCCTGCAACCAAGCCGATCGCCCCCACCAACTGCAAGGCACCGACCAACGGACGCTGCGATCCCAAGCGGTAGCGCTCGAACTCCCTTTTAAAATGGGCCGAAAAAAAACAGGCCGAGCCATAAACCAAAAAAGAAAGGGCAGAAAAAAAGACCAGCGAGACGTTCACAGAACAATTGGTAGATCATCTGCCGGCCGGCGCATACCAAATTCACGCGGCCCCGCCGCCGTTGACCGCCGAATCGCCCCGAGAAAACACCCCACTAGTTCGGCTTTAAATCTCATTGAATCCACGGTCCCGCGTCCTCCGGGCCCACGCCCAAGCGAGGGGGTCCGAAAAGGGGACATGGGTTGACTCTTGACAGGGTGGTCGAGCTGCCGAACGGCAGAAGTCGTAGACGAAACAGGCAGGGGCATGAACCGGGGTAGGGGTAATCCATGTTCCGAATCCAAGTGTTACCGATGTCCGCTGTTCACACCTGCAGCTGAGGAACATTTGGACTTGGTGAAGGCGAGCTTGCTCGTGACCGTTGGAGCCGAGAATCGCGAGCAAGCTCGCTCCTACCATCGATCCA
>JBDNFZ010000032.1:0-11811 GCA_041689555.1 Opitutaceae bacterium
CCAGGAGCTCGCTCAGTTTCGCACGCGGGAGGTCCCCGTATCCGACGGTTACACGGTCAAGCTCTCCATCGATTCGGTGGTGCAGCAGATCGTCGACGAGGAACTCGCCCTGATCGCCGCCACGCATGCGCCGGAGAAGGCCACCGTCATCGTGAGTGATCCGCGCACCGGCTTCATCCTCGCGATGGGCAACTACCCGACCTTCGATCTCAATCAATACCACAAGCTCTCTAAAGAGGAGCAGGGGAGAATGCGCAACGTCGCCGTCGCCGACATGTATGAACCGGGTTCGGTTTTCAAGATCGTGGCCGCCGCCGGCGCGCTCAACGAGGGGCTGGTCACGGTGGGCACCACCTTCGACTGCTCCACCACGACGATCGAGTATAAGGGGAGAGTGCGGTCTCTGCCCAAGGAAGACCACGCGTTCGACCATCGCCTTTCCGTGGCCGAAATCGTCTCCCGTTCTTCGAATCGAGGTGCGGCCCAACTCGCCATGCTGATGGGCGACGAGCGTTTTTACGCTTACGCCCGGGCCTTTGGTTTTGGACAAATGACCGGATTTCCGAATCTCGGCAGTGAGACGCCCGGGATGCTCGCCCCGCCGAACAAGTGGGACGGACTCACGATCACCCGTATGCCGATGGGCCATTCGGTCGCAGCCTCGGCGCTCCAGATGCATCAAGCCATGGGAGTGATCGCCAGCGGCGGCCTGCTCCTGCGGCCGAGCATCATTCGACAGATCAGCGACCCTTCGGGCGAGATCGTCTACCGTTTCGGCCCGCGTTCAGGCGCGCGCGTGGTCAACGAGCGGGTGGCCCAGGAGGTCGCGCGCCTGCTCGAAGGGGTCGCGGCACCCGGCGGCACCGCACCGGATGCGGCGATCAAGGACTACGAGGTCGCCGGAAAAACCGGCACGTCCCAAAAGCTCGTCAACGGCGTCTACTCCAACCGCGAGCATGTTGCTTCCTTCGTAGGATTCCTGCCCGCGTCGCAGCCGCGCATCGTGGTCTCCGTCATCATCGACGGCGCCCGGCAAAATCTGACCAACGGTGTCGCCTACGGCTCGAAGGTCGCGGCGCCCCCGTTCAAACGCATCGCGGAGAAACTCATCCGCCATCTCGATATCAAGCCCGTCCCGGCAACGTCTCCCGGGACCAAACCCGCGGGCGCCCTGATCGCCCTCAACGGCACCCGCTAATGCTCGGTTATCTCACCTCCGACCATGCTCTGATCGCCGCCTTCGCGCCGCGCGCCCTCCGGCGCACCCGGCACGAGAGCACGGCGTTAAACCGCGTCTTCAAGACCGCGCCCAAGCTCGCCGACTATTTTCGCGACGGCGAAATTCTCTCTCTTAAGGGCGTTCTGGATCGGCCGATTTCCGGGCTGGCGATCGACAGCCGTCGCGTAGTCCCCGGAAACCTTTTCTTTGCGCTGCCCGGTCGACGCATCGACGGCGCCAGCTTCATCGACGAGGCGATGAGTCGCGGGGCCGTCGCGGTGGTGACCGAAAGGATGCCGGCCCATCCGCCCGCCAAGGTCACCTTTATCCACGTCGCCCATGCGCGTGCGGCCCTCGCCTGGGTTGCGCAACGCTACTTCGGATCGCCGGATCGAGACTTGGCGGTGGCGGTTGTCACCGGTGGAAGCGGCAAAACGACGGTGGCCCATCTGCTGAAACATTTTCTTCAGAGCGACCAAAAGGTCGGACTTATCGGTTCGATCAACTACGATCTCGGCTCGCGCACGGTTCCCTCCTTTTGCACCACGCCGGAGTCGCTCGATACCTACGGCATGATGGCGCAGATGCGTGAGGCAGGCTGCCGCCAAGCGGTGCTGGAGCTTGATTCGCGCGGAATCGTCCAGGGGCGCGCGCTCGGCCTCCGGATGGGCGCGGCGGTGTTCACCAATCTGGCGCGCGACGACCGCTCGACGGGCGCCTCGCTCGACGCCGGTCTTGAGCCCATCGCCGGGCTCTTCGCCGGCTCTCTGGGCTCCGCGCCCGGCGCGGCCGTCGTCAATCTCGACGACCCCTCCGGTGCCCCGCTCCTTGAGCGGATTCCCGCTCCGGTCCGCCGGGTGACCTTCGGCGAGCATTCGTCGGCGCAGGTCCGGGCCGAGCAGATCGAATACGGCTTCAAGAAAACGAGTTTCAAGTTGGTCTGGCCCGAGGGGACGATGGCGATCGACTCGCCCCTGATCGGTCGCGGCAATCTCAGCAACCTGCTCGCGGCGGTCGCGGCCGCGTGGAGCATGGGTCGGGCCCCGTTCGTTTTCCTCGCGCGGATGCGCGCGTTCAAGGGCGTCCCCGGAAGAATGGAACGGATCGACGAAGGTCTCCCGTTCAACGTCGTGGTGGACCTCGCCCACACCCAGGAAGCCCTGCGCCAATCTCTCGCGACATTGCGCGCCTTGACCACCGGCCGCCTGTTGGTCGTTTTCGGGTGCGCGGGGCAGGGGGACAGGGCAAAACGCGCTGGCCGGGTCGCCACCGTGCAGGAGTTCGCCGACTTCGCGGTCGCCACTTCCGACAACCCGCGCAGTGAGGCGCTCGCCCAGATCTTCGCCGACATGCGGCCGGGCGCCTCGGCTCCCGAGCGCATCACTTGGATTGAAGACCGCCGGCGCGCGATTAATCTGGCTCTTGCAGCCTGCAAGCCGGGCGACTGCCTGCTTGTTTCGGGCAAGGGCCACGAGGGCTATCAGCGGCTCGCCGACACCGTCGTTCCTTTCGACGATAGGGTGGTCATCCGCGAACTCATCGGCCTTAAGGGCCGGGTTGCCTGATGCTCGCGTTCACCCCAGAGCTGCTCGCCCGTTGGACCGCCGGCCATTGGACCGTTGCGCCCGGCGTGCCGCTTTCGGGCTTCGCGATCGACTCGCGGGCGATCCGTCCGGGGGAAGTTTTCGTCGCCCTCAAAACCTCCGCGCGTGACGGTCATGATTTTTTGGGCGCGGCCGCCGCCGCCGGTGCCGCCGCCGCGGTCGTGAGCCGCGCCGATCCCCGCATCGGACTGCCCCAACTCGTCGTCACCGATCCGTTGGCCTCATTTCAGGCCATCGCACGCGAGCACCGGCGCACCTTCACCGGTCCGGTCATCGGCATTACCGGCAGCGCGGGCAAGACCTCGACCAAGAATCTGCTCGCCCGCCTGCTTGGCGCCGTCGAGACGGGCGGGCCGGTGCTCGCCACCTCCGGAAATTTCAACAATTACCTCGGCGTTCCGCTCACCTTGACGCGCCTCGATCCGGCCGTTCACCGCTATGCCGTGATCGAAGCCGGCATCAGTGTTCCCGGCGATATGACAACGCTTGCCGCGATGATCGAACCCGACCTCGCGCTGACGACGCTGATCGGTCCCGCGCACATCCAAGAACTCGGCTCCCTCGACGGGGTCGCCCGGGAGAAGGCAGTTCTTTCGGAGGGGGTTCGTCCGACCGGTGTCGCCATCTTTCCGACCCAATGCGCCGAGTTCGCGGCGTTCCGCGAACTCGCGGTCCGTCGGTTGATCATCGAACCGGCTTTGGTTGTCCGGCCCGAAGCGCCTCCGAAGGACAAGGTCTACTTCGCCATCACCCAGCGCGGCGATGCCACCGCCATCGCGCTCGCCTACGGCGATCCGCCCCCGCTTTCGTTCACGCTTCGTCGGGTCACCGACGGCATGGCGCAGAACGCGGTCATCGCCATTTGCGCCGCCCTCTGGCTGGGCGTCGACCGGGCTCTCATCCAGCAGCGCCTCGACGGTTACGTCTCCGGCTCGCTTCGCGGCGAGTGGCGGGAGACGCCCCAAAGTCGATTCTACCTCGACTGCTACAATGCCAATCCGGCCTCGATGCTCGACGCCTTGGCGACGTTCCTCGCGGTCGCTCCGGTAGGGGAGCCGCGTCTCTTGGTCTTGGGCGGTATGGAGGAGCTTGGTGAAGCGGCCCCGCGATACCATCGCGAGCTGGGTCGGTCCCTCCGCCTTCGGCCGCAAGACCGGGTGATCACCATCGGCGGGAATGCCGGCGAGGTTGTGCAAGGCGGCTTGGAAGCCGGATGCGTTTCTTCGCAACTCGAGATTGCCGTCGATCTCTCGTCGATCACCGCCCGGATCGCCGCCTTCTCGGGATCGGTTTTTGTCAAGGGCAGCCGTCGCTATGAACTGGAACGTGCCCTGCCTGCGGGCGTCGTTCCCTCGTCGGACCATGCTTAGTTTCCTCGCCGACTACTCCGACGAATTCGGCCCGTTGCGGGTGTTGCGCTACATCAGCGTGCGCACCCTCGGCGCGACCGGCACGGCTGCGCTGATCGGCTTCATCATCGGCCCGTGGCTCATTCGCCAACTCCGGCGTTTGAAGTTTGGCCAGCACTACGACGACGACCGCACGGGCGATCTCGCGCAGCGGTTCGATAAGAAAAATACGCCCACGATGGGCGGCCTGCTGATCTTCGGATGCGTCTTCCTGAGTTCGGTTCTCTGGGCCGCGCCCAACATCTGGGTTTTCGTGGCCCTCTTCGTCTACACCGCGCTGACCGCGGTGGGATTCCGCGACGATTACCTTAAGGTCGTGCTCAAGAACCGTGACGGGATCTCGTCGCGCGAGAAGATTTTCTGGCAGACCGTGATCACCGTGCTCGCGCTGGCGGCTTTGCTCTGGCATCCGACCAGTTCCGGGAAGATTCGCGAACTATGGGTCCCTTTCATCAAGCATCCGGTTGTCGCCAGCCTGCCGATCGCGGCCCTCTTCGTCTTCGTCTATCTCTGGCTCGTCGGCTTCTCCAACGCCATCAATCTCACCGATGGGCTCGATGGTCTCGCCATCGGTTGCACCATCAGCGTCACCCTCGTCTACGGCATCATGGCCTACGCGGCCGGCAACATTCTCATCTCCGAATACCTGCTCATCAGCTACGTGCCCGGAACCGGCGAACTCACCGTCGTCTGCGGCGCCCTCGTCGGTGCCGGGCTCGCTTTCCTTTGGTATAACTCCCATCCGGCCGAGGTTTTCATGGGGGACACGGGTTCCCTCGCGCTCGGCGGACTCATCGGCATGATCGCGTTCATGGTCCAACAGCCGCTCACCTTGATCATCGTGGGCGGCGTCTTTGTGTGGGAAGCCGCCTCCGTCATCATTCAGGTCGGCTACTTCAAATACACCAAGCACCTCAGTCCGACGGGGCAGGGCAGCCGGTTTTTCCTCATGGCCCCGATCCACCACCATTTTCAAAAGAAGGGTTGGCCGGAGACCAAAGTGGTTCTCCGGTTCTGGGTCCTTTCGCTGATCTTCGCTCTTGTAGGTTTGGCGACCTTGAAGATCCGCTAACCCGAACGTGCCCGCCTCTCCGTTCTCTTTCCTTCCTGATGATCCGCTCTATCCCGCGCCTTCGCCCCCAACCCGCGCGCCTCTGTGCGCGATGAATTGCCTTTGAATCTCTCTTCCCGGCCCAGAAAAATCGTGCGTTTCCTTTGCTAACCTAACATCACTTTCCCTATGAAAATCCTCCGTGTTTTCGGCGTGGTCGTGGGCATCCACATCTTTGCCCTCATGTTCATTTTTGCCAATCCCGGCTGTAGCTCGACGAGCAAGCCCGCACCCCAGGCGGCCGAGACCACCGTGGCTCCGGCTCCGACGAGCCCCGTCGTCAGCGTCCCGCTGGGGGCCGAAGCGTCGTCGCTCTCGGCCGCGCCCTTGCTTTTCGATCCCTCGGCCCCGGCGGTGTCGGGCGTCCGTTACACGCCCACTCGCCCCGGCACACCGGCCGCTTCCGCGCTCTCGGCCGCCCCGATCGCCGACGTTACTCCGGCCACCGCTTACACGGTCGCGAAGGGCGACAGCCTCTGGACCATCGCAAAGAAAAACCACCTCACCGTCAGCGAACTCGCCGCCGCCAACAATCTCAAGCCGGCCAGCACGCTTCGGCTCGGCCAGAAATTGATCATCCCGGGCAAGGCATCCGGCGATGCCAAGATTCCCGCTGCGGCAACGACGCCCGCCCCGGAAAAAAACGCGGCCCCCGCCGGAGCGACAATGGGAAAGCCGTCGGCTGAAGCGGTCTCGCATACCGTGAAAATGGGCGAGTCTCTCGGCACCATCGCCCGCAAATACGGCGTCAAGCAGGGTGAGATCGCGGTCGCCAACAACATCACCGATCCCCAGAAAATCACCGCCGGTCAGGTCTTGGTCATTCCGGGTTGGCAGACTCCGGCTTCAAAATCGAAGCCCGGAGCCAAGCCCGCCGATATGACCGGCAAACCTGCGGAAACGCCCCGGCCGCTCTTCGTGGTGCCTCCGGTCGAGCAGGACCTCGATGCCGGTCTCAAGCCCGCGCAGCCGGCTGATGTCCCGGTGATCAAGATCGAGGAAGCCCCGGCCCTCGCTCCGAAACCGCTCTGATTTCCCGTCCTGACTTCCGAGGCTCGCATCCGCCCGACTTCTTTTGCGATGCCCGCCGCTTTTTCCCCGCCGCCCTCGAGCCCGTCGATGTCGCCCGCGCCCGTCGCTGCCCCCCGCTCCAGTCTCCTCGTCAATCCCGCCGCCCTCATCGCCGTCTGTTGCATCGGTCTCACGATTCTCGGACTCACGATTCTCTTCAGCGCCAGCTCCTCGTTCCGGCAAGGGGCCTACTTCTACCTCAACAAGCAGTTGATCGGCGTCGCGGCGGCGGCGGCGGTTTGTTTCGTGGCAAGCCGGATCAATCTCGATTTCGCCCGGCGCTACGCATGGTGGATCGCCGGCGCCTGCCTGCTCCTCCTCGCGCTGGTGCTCGTTCCGCACCTTGGCATCGAGGTTAAGGGCAGTCGGCGATGGCTGGGCTACGGCCCGGTCCGCGTGCAGGTTTCCGAGTTCGCCAAACTCGGTTTGGTCTTTTGCCTGGCCCACTATCTGGCGCTCAATCAGACGCGGATCGGCGAACTGACCCGCGGCTACCTCTACCCGTTGGCGGTCATCGGTGCCTTTGCCGGCCTGATTGTCCTCGAGCCCGACTTCGGCGGGGCCGCGCTGGTGCTGGTGGTGGGCCTCACGTTGCTTTTCCTCGCCGGGGCGAAATGGCGTTATATTTTACCCACCGTCGGACTGGTGATCTCGGCGTTCACCGTCCTCGTGATTCACAACCCGAACCGGCTCCGCCGCTTTCTCGCGTTTCTCGATGTCGAGGGCAACAAGCAGGGCGGCACCTACCAACTTTACCAGGCGCTCGCGGCCTACGCCGCCGGCGGGGTCGACGGTGCAGGTCTCGGCCAAGGCCGCCAACAGCTCAACTTCCTCCCCGAGGCCCACACCGATTTTATCTTCGCCGTCGTCGGGGAGGAACTCGGGCTTTGGTTCACGCTCGGGGTGGTCGTGGTTTTCACGATCATCTTTATCGCCGGTGTGGTCCACTTGCGGCGGGCGCCAAATCTTTTTCACTTCCTGCTCGTGACCGGTTGCCTGCTGCTGATCTGCCTTCAAGCCATCGTGAATCTCGGCGTGGTCACCGGTATCTTTCCCACCAAGGGCATGTCGCTGCCGTTCATCAGCGCCGGGCTGTCGAACTTGCTGCTGATGGGTCTGCTCGTCGGCATCATCCTCAACACCCAGCGCACGTGGGGCCGCGCGGCCCTCGCTTCGGATTCGCGTTCTTTGCGCGAGGTTTCCCTATGAGCCGTTTCCTCATCTCCTGCGGTGGCACCGGCGGACATCTCTCCCCGGGCATCGCGCTGGCCGAGGGTCTGGCCGACCGCGGCCACAAGTCCACGCTGCTCATCAGCGAGAAGAAGGTCGATGCCCGGCTCATCGAGAAATACCCGCACCTCGACTTCGCCCGGATGCCCGGCCTCGGCTTCACGTGGTCACCGGTGCAACTTGCCCGCTGCGTCGTTTCCCATTTTCGGGCCCTCGTCTTCTGCCGCGCGATGATCCGCCGCCTCTCGCCCGACGGTCTCGTGGGTTTTGGTGGATTCACTTCCGCCCCCTTGATTCTTGCCGGCCGGCTCGCGGGCCTCCCTGTCGTTCTTCATGAGTCGAATCGCGTTCCGGGATTGGCGATTCGCGTGCTGGGCCGTTTCGCGACCCGAGTCTACCTGCCCCCGGGCGTCAGGCTCGGGAGTGTGCGGGCGGCGGCCACCCGTTACGTGGGGCCGCCGGTGCGCCGCGAGATCGTTCGCACGCCGCAGGCCGCCGCCCGTCTTGCGTTCGGGCTCGATCCCGCGCGACGCCTGCTCGTGCTCCTTGGCGGCAGCCAAGGCGCGAGCGCGCTTAATCAATGGGCCCGCGATGAAGCGCCCGCCTTGGCCCGCGACGGCGTGCAGCTCTACTGCGTGACCGGGCTCGGCAAGGGCGTCGGCGAAACCCTCGATCTCCGGAGCAAATCGGGCGAGCCGGTCCGCGCGGTCTTCGTGCCGTTCAGCGACCGCATCGCGGAACTCCTTTCCGCCGCCGATCTCGTCTTGTCCCGCGCCGGGGCCGGCTCCATCGCCGAACTGATTCGCTGTGAAACGCCCGCCATTCTGATCCCGTATCCGCACGCCGCCGACGACCATCAACGGGCCAACGCCGCCTATTTCGAGCGGCAGGGCGGCGGAATCGCGGTCGAGCAATCCGGCCTCGGCGGGATCCGCGCCGAAGTCCTCGACACCATTTTCAACGACTGGCTGCTCCGCAAGTTTCGCGGCAACCTCCGGCGGATGGATCGCGCTAACTCCCTCGATCTCATGCTGCGGGATCTGGAGTCCCTCGCCGCACCATCCGCTCCCGCCGGTCTCACCATGCCGCACACCGCATGACGACCGCCGGGCCACACCTTGCCTCTTCTCTTCCCGCGTGGGACGAATTCGTCGCCGGCTTGCGGCCGCGTCTCGCGCCCGCCACCAAGCTGGCCAGGGAGGAGCCCCTCGCCAACCGGACTACGATCCGGATCGGCGGCGCCGCCCGTGTCTACGCCGAGCCGGCCAATCTCGACGACTTGATGGCTTTGCTCCGGTCGGCTGCGGCGGCCGGTCTCGCCGTCTTTCCCCTCGGCCGCGGTTCCAACCTGGTGATTCCCGACGCAGGCGTCGACGGCCTCGTCCTTTCTCTGGCGAACGAATTTTGGGCCGGATTCGAACCGCGCGCGGACGGGCGGGTCGCAGTCGGCGCCGGCCTGCGGCTGAAGAATCTCTGTGGCCTGGCGGCCAAGGCCGGCCTCACCGGCTTCGAATTTCTCGAGGGCATTCCCGGCAACGTCGGCGGGGCCCTCCGGATGAACGCCGGCGCGATGGGCGGCTGGATGTTCGACGTGGTTGAGACTGTCACGCTCGTCACGATGACGGGCGAAGTCCGGACCTTTGCCCGCTCCGAAGTGGAAGTCGGCTACCGCCATTGTGCGGAGTTGCACCACGCGATCGCCATCGGTGCGCTCCTGCGACCTGCGGCCCAAGTCGACGCCGACGCCGTCGGCCGCCAGATCGACGTCTATCGGCGCAAGCGCCAGGAGTCCCAGCCGCGCGAAGCCAGCGCCGGCTGTATTTTTAGAAATCCCGAGGGAAATTCCGCCGGCCGCCTGATCGACCTCAGCGGCCTGAAGGGCGCGCGGGAGGGAGACGCGGAAGTCTCGCCGGTCCACGCCAATTTCATCGTGAACCGCGGGGCGGCGACCAGCGCCGATCTGATCGCGCTCGTGCGCCGCGTGCGACAGCAGGTGCACGCGGCCCAAGGCGTCGACCTCGAGCCCGAGGTCATTCTCTACGGGAAAAATTGGCGCGACGTGCTCTGATCCTTTCGATGCGCAGCTCATTCATGAAATCCGAACCCATCATCGCAGTGTTCGCCGGCGGCACCTCCTCGGAAAGGCAGGTCTCGCTCGGTTCCGGTCGGGCGAGCGCATGTGCGCTGGCCCGGTCGTTTCCCACGCGGCTTTTCGAGCTGAACTCCGACGCACTGCCCGAGGGTCTCGACCCGCAGAGGCACGTGGTCTTTTCGACTCTGCACGGCACGTTCGGCGAGGATGGTTCGATGCAGCGGTTGCTCGACGCCGCCGGAGTGGCCTACGCCGGATGTGATGCCGCGAGCAGCGCGCTCACCATGGACAAGACCCGCACCAAGGAAGCTGCCGCGGCGCGCGGCGTGAAGGTCGGCCCGGGCGTGGTCTTCGCGGCGACCGCGGCGCCGACGGCCGAAAGTCTGGTCGCCCGCCTCGGGACCGATGTCGTGCTGAAGCCGAACGACCAGGGCAGCAGCGTCGGGTTGAGTATCAATCACGGTCCGGCCGAACTCGCCGCCGCGCTCGCGCGATTGACCCCGGGCTCGTGGCTTGCCGAAACCCGACTGGTCGGCCGCGAGTTCTCGGTCGGCGTCTTGCGCGGCAATGCCATGGGCGTTGTCGAGATCCGGCCGAAGTCCGGCGTCTACGACTACGCGAGCAAATACACCAAGGGCGCCACCGAGTATTTTGCGCCGGCGTCGCTGGATGCTGCGACGTCGCTGGAGGCCCGGCGGGCCGCGGAAGCGGCGTTCGCCGGATGTGGGTGCCGCGACTACGCGCGCGTCGATTTTATCCTGGTGGGCGCTTCCGAGCTTTATTTGCTGGAAATCAATACGCTCCCCGGCATGAAAGAAACCAGTTTGCTGCCGATGAGTGCGCGCTGCTCGGGATTGGATTTCACGGCCTTGGTTCGCGAGTTGGTCAGTCCCGCGCTGGAGCGTTTTTCAAGGTCGGCGCAGCGCTAAATTTTGTGAGTTCTCCCCAGGTCAACATTCCTTCGACCCGCAGTTGGCGAGACATTCCCCAACCGGTGAAACCGCGGGCGATGTCGCCGGAGGGCCGGCGCCGTTTCGTGCTGGCGATGGTGCGTTTGACCATCCTTGCCGCCGTGGTGATCGGCGTGGTCGCCGGGATCGTGGAAGTAACCCGTGCACTGCGGGAGAACTCGCGCCCTGCGGCGGTGGCCTCCGGGGCCCGGCTGGGTGCGCCGCTATTGGAAACCACCGGGTTCTTGGGCGGGGATCCAACCTGGCTTGGCCGGACCCTCGCGTTGCCGCGCAACGTCACCCTGCTGGCGCTGAACCTCGATGAGTTGCGCGCCCGCCTTCTGGCCCAGGGTCAGGTTCAGACGGCCGTTCTCACCAAGGTTTTCCCCGCAACCCTCCGCGTGCGCTTGACCGAACGCACCCCGATCGCGCGGCTGATGGCACAGGGAGCCGGCGATGAACCGCGCGTGTTCCTCGTCGCGCGCGACGGTGTTGTCTTCACGGGTGTCGGGTATCCGGACAATTTGGTCGCGACCCTGCCATGGCTCGAGCCCGCCCGCCTCGCGCGCGGGGGCCGCGGCTTCGAGCCGATCGCGGGCATGGCCGCCCTCGCCGAATTGCTGGGCAAGACGAAACTCGAGGCCGAGCATCTCTACGCAGACTGGCGCGTGGTTTCCCTCGCGCGCCTCGACACCGACGGCGAAATCGATGTGCGGACCGCCTCCGGCGCGACGATCACCTTCAACGCGAACAACGATTATTACACCCAGATTGCCAACCTCGACCTCGCTTTGGACCGACTCGCGACGCAGGGCGCGGCCTTCAAACGCCTGAACCTCGCCAACGGTCGCGATGTGACGGTGACCCTCGAAAAGCCGTTGGTGCCGGCCGTCGCCGACCTTCGGTCGGCACCCTTCGGAGCGGTTCGCCCGGCTGCGCCCGCCTCGGCCCCCGCTTTCGGAAAATTCCCCCAATCCTCTTTACTAAAACGTGAGTTCTAAGCCCACCTTCATCGGCGCTGTCGAAATCGGGACCTCAAAAGTCACCGCCCTTGTCGCCGAATACAACGGCCGCGAACTCGCCATCATCGGCCGGGGCGAATGCGCCTCCCGGGGCGTGATCAAG
>JBDNFZ010000033.1:0-5179 GCA_041689555.1 Opitutaceae bacterium
AGAGGTTGCGGTGCGCGGCCAGGCTGCGCGTTCCGACGGCGACGGGTTCGGCGGCACCGAGCGGCGGGAGCGCTTGGCGTGCGAGGGCCAGAGCCGCGCCGGCCATGGCGCCGGTGCCGAGGAAGCCGCGGCGCGTCAGCGGGAGCGGCGGGCGGCCGGCTGGGCTCGTGCTGGCTTGATCCGGGCTCATGGTCAGCCCACGACCTCAAACTTGCTCAGGGCGCTGCCCTCGGGGCCGTCGCGCGGCACCATCTCGCGCTCTGCGGGCAGTCGGCCGGACAGGATCCAGTTGTCCCCGGTCTCAGCGAGGTAGATCGAGCCGTCGCGACCCACGGCGATACCATGCGGATAATGCAGGACGCCGGGCAGGGTCCAGACATCCAGCGTGCGGCCGGTGCGGTCGAAACGGATGACCGAGTTGTCGATGCCACCGGAGCCGTAAATGAAGCCGTCCGGAGCGGCATAAAGCCCGTCGACGGAATGCAGGTCGGGCCAGGTGGCGACATGCCTGCCGTCAGTGTGGAAAACTTGGATGCGGTCGTTCTCGCGGTCGGTCATGTAGAGCAGGCCGTCCGGGCCGGCCGTGATGACGTGGGGCGTGTGGAATTCGCCGTCCGCCGTGCCGCGGCGGCCCCAGTCGAAGAGAAAGCGCCCGTCCGCCGAGAACTTCGCGATGCGCGAGTTACCGTAGCCGTCCGTGACGAAGAATTCCCCGCCGGGTGTCACGCAGACGTGTGTGGGCTGGAAAAAATGGCGGTCGTCGCAGCCGGACACTCCGTCGACCCCCAGCGTGAGCAGCAGACTGCCCTCGGGGGAGAATTTCATCACGAGGTGCCGGCCCACGTCGGTGATCCAGATGTTGTCCCACGGGTCGACGTGCAGGCCGTGCAGCCAGATGCGCTCGGCGATGGGAATCGGGACCGGTCCGCGCAGGTCGTAGGCCATCTTCTTCCGATGGTGTTCCGCGGCGATCTCGGCATCGAGCGTGCCGTCGGGGTGGAGGCGGAGCAGCGGGTGATCGCCCCGGTGGGCGACGTAGATGTGCCCCCGCGAGTCGAGGGCGACCCCGACCACCCGGTCGAGCGTGATGCCGGGGAACTGCGCCCAGCCCGTTTGCGGCTGCAACCGGGTCGGCGCGGTGTGGGTCAAGGGGCGAGCACGGAGAGGGAACATGGCGGGAAGGGTTGCGGGCTGTTCAGGCGAGGCGGGCGAAGCCGCGCAGGCCGCGGGCCACGCCGGATTCTTCCGCCAGGGTCCCGCGCTCGATAATCGCGGCGATCTCGCCCATCGTCTCGTCGGCCGCGGCCAACATGGAAGCGGTCCTCGTGTCGTCATGCGCGAGCATGATGTAATAGTAGGTCGCGACGAGAAAGCCGCGCTCGCGCATTTTGCGCACGTAGAGCGTCTGCGCGAGCGGCGCGTCGGCGCCGAGATCGAAGACCATCGTGGGCGTCGCGGGCATGCCGCCCACGACAAGCCGGCAGATCGGGTGGCGGGCGGCGAGACTGCGGAGGGATGTCTGCAATTTTTCGCCGCGAGCCCAGATGATTTTTTGCACGCCCAGGCGCTCGACC
Organism: Opitutaceae bacterium; assembly: GCA_041689555.1. GTDB lineage: Bacteria > Verrucomicrobiota > Verrucomicrobiia > Opitutales > Opitutaceae > Tous-C4FEB. The sequence continues at coordinate 1,575 of JBDNFZ010000033.1, forward strand.
TTTTCGAGCACGGCGAGCGCAGCGGCCGGGCCGACCCCGTCGGTCCAATAGCTCGACGAGATGAAGCTGCCGTCGGCGGCCTGCATGATGGGATCGCGTCCCACCACGGCACCGAAGGGGAAGCCGTTGCTCATCGCCTTGGCGTAGACGACCACGTCGGGTTCCACGCCGAGGCGCGCGAGGGCGCCGGGGTGGCCGTAGCGCAGGCCGCTGGTCACCTCGTCGACGACGAACACGCCGCCGGCCGCGCGGCAGCGGGCGGCGACCTTGGCGAGGAAATCGTCCTGGGGCAGTTGCGAGCGCATGGGCTCCATGACGACGCAGGCCAGGTTGTCGCCCAGTTTGGCGAGCGCCGCCTCGAAGGAGGCGAGGTCGTTGTATTTGAACGGCACCGCCGTGCCCTTCAGTTCGCGCGGCACGCCCTTCGGCTCGAGGCCGGGCAAAAGGTGGCCGTTGAGCGCGTCGGATTCGCCGAGGTTGGCCGCGAGATACCAGTCGTGCCAGCCGTGATAGCCGCAGAAGGCGACGCCGCTGCGGCCGGTGGCGGCGCGGGCGATACGCACGCTCATGTTCATCCCGTCGCCGCCGCCGCGCGCATAGCGCACCTTGCCCGCCCACGGGTGCAGGGCGAGCAGCTTGTCGGCGAGTTCGACCTCCTGCGGACTTACGAGAGAGCAATAGGTGCCGAGGGAAAGGCGGCGCGTCACCGCCGCTGTGACATCGGGGTCCGCGTAGCCGAGAAGGATCGCGCCGACGCCGCCGGCGCAGTCCACGTAGCGGCGGTCGTTCAGGTCCCACACGTCGCAGCCGCGGCAGCGGGAGAAATAGGCGGGCCAGGACTTGGCATCAAACATCTCGGCGCGCTTGGAGAGAAGGCCGGTGCCGCCGGAGATAACGGTGCGGGCGTGCTGCCAGAGCTCGGGACCGGTGATGGCGGGCGGGGCTGCCTCGGCGGGGAGGTGCTGGGCGAGGAGGCGCAGGGCGTTGCGGCGGAAAATGTCCTCGAGGTCGCCGGCCGTCAGCCCGCCGTCCTCGCAGGCCTCGCGCAGGCAGAGCAGCGACTCGATGCCGACGAGCGTCATGTCGGTGGTCGTCGCCGCCACGTAATCGGGACGCAGCACTTCCGGGTGCAGCCAGAAAAATAAGCCGCCGGTGGTGACGCAGCGGCCGCGCAGCTCGCTCACGCCGAAGTCGGAGCCCCACAGCACGCGGCGCGGTCCGAGGATTTCCAGGGCGGCGCTGAAAGCCTCCGCCTCGCAGATCGCGGAGGTGTCGACGACCGCGTTGTCGAGGTCGGCGACGGCGCGCAGGCCCTGCCGGGCGTTGCGGTAGTTGAAGCTGCGGGCGATGTGGGCGAGGATCAGTTGAGCGCGCGGGTAGGCGCGGCAGAGCCGCCGCAGCGAGCGCTGGTTGGCCTCGTCGTCCATCGCGCCGTCGCGCACGATGTGGAGCAGGAGGACGCCGCGCACCTCGTGGAGCAGCTCCCACATCCATTCGGGGGCGAATTCCTCCACGGTGGCGTTCATCGTGTCGGGCCGGCCGGAGTAGGCGTGGTGAGCCGGCCTGTGAGCTTCGCGGCTGCGATCGGTGGCGTCCATCGTGTCGGTCCGGCCCGAGTAGATGTGGTAGACCTTGAGGCCGCAGAATTTTCCGCTGCGCAGCGCTGCGGCGACTGACTCGCGGTCGTCCGCGGGCGAGGTCAGTAGGAGCGCGCGGCTGAGCGGCGTGCCGTGCTGCCGGACCTCCGACTCGACCCAGGCGTTGACGGCGGGGCGGTCGGCGGTCTTTTGCGGCATGCCGAAGTAGAGGCCGTGGACGGTCTGCGCCGGCATGTAGCGCTGCAGCGCGGCGCGGTGTTCGGCGCAGCCCTGCGGGCCCATGCCATCGAACATTTGCCAGGCGTCCGGAGCGAAGTGCGCCGGGTGCCAGGGGTGCGCATGGATGTCGTAGATTTCCGCGGGGACAAAATCAGCCAGCTTGGCGGCCAAGGCTTGGTCGCGGGGAGTGAGTGTTCGAATATATTTCATAGGGGGAAAGACTTACCGCAGGATCAGGAACAGCGCTGGCCAGGGCAGCAGCGCTGCAACGGCGTAAGCCGCCAGGACCTTGCCGGGTTTTCCTCGGGTTGGCAAGAGGCTGAACAGGCAACCGCAAACGAGGGAGGTTGCCAAGGCGACGGGGGCGATCCATTGGAAACTGACCGGCGGTCTACCTGTGAGCAGATCCCAATAGCCCACCAACGTAGCGGCGGCTAGGCTGTAGGCCGCGCCCATGATGGCTCCGAACGGCGTGGCAAACGGCACGAACAGGGCGAGGAAAAAAAGGCCGAACAGGGGGCAGACAAAGAGGTTGACGGATTTGCCCCCCACTTCGACGAGGTTGCCCGGAATAATGCCCATCACCTGACTCCCCCCGGTCACGGCGAGACCGATCCCTGCGGCCAGCAGGCGGGCGACCTTGACCTGATTCGCGTCCGTTCGAGGACCACCGGGCTTGCGGTTTTCAAGGAAGTCCTTCGACACCACGGCGCTGATGGAGTTGATGCCGGAACTGAGACTGGACATCGTCGCGGCGAGCAGACCCGCCAAGATCAGACCGGGAGCACCCACCGGCAGAAAGTGGCTGACAAAGTGAGGAAAGAGCGCGTCGCCATTGCGCGTCAGGGAGAGATGGGCGGGAAGAAGGGCCGGGTTAGCCAGAAAAAAACCCAGGACCGCCAGACCCACCAAGCCGAGGAGAAGCGGCACCGCGGTGGCTCCGAGTGTGCTGTGGAGAAAAGCCCGTCGCGCCGCCGCGGCGTCGCGCGTGCTCAGGTAGCGTTGAATCGCCATTTGATCGGAGGCTGAAGTGCAGATCCACCAGATGACGGCACCGACGAAGGTGCCGACCATGGTGATCCGCACCCCGGGATCGAAGCTGAAAAACGGTTGGGGCGCCCAATGTTCCGCCCATTGCGCCGGCCACCACGCACCCACGCCGCCCATCGAGACGGTGATGTAGATCAGCGTGAAAAGGAGACCCACGAAAAACACAAAGAACTGCACCACGTCGCTGACGACGACCGCCCGAAAACCGCCGATAAGCGTGTAAAGCACGGTTAAGCCACCGGTGATTATGATGAGGGGCAATTTCCAACCTGGGTCCCAGCCCATCACGGTAATCAGCACAAGGGCGGTGATGTGGAGCATGAGCGCCATCCAGATCAGGCGCGTAACCACAAAAATGCCGGAGCCCAGCAGGCGGACGTGGCGGCCGAGACGTGTTTCAAGCAATTCATACGCGCTGGTGACGGGCAGCCGCATCATCAGGGGGATGATCCAATAACCGACAATCAGGTAGATGAACGGCATGGCCATGAGACCGACGCAAATCAGCACCGGGCCGTGTTGGATCATCTCGCCCGGGAGAGCGATGTAGGTCACAGTGCTAAACATCGTCGCGTAGAGCGAAATGCCCGCGAGAAACGGCGCCACACTCCGGCTGCCGACAAAATACTCCTCGGTGGTCGTCTGGCGACGGGAGTAGAAAAAGCCGATGCCGATCAGCGCCAGCGCGTAGACGACAACCACGAGCCAGTCGATGGCGCCGAAGCCCGGCGGCGGCGC
>JBDNFZ010000034.1:0-2187 GCA_041689555.1 Opitutaceae bacterium
AGCGGCATCTACCCGCACCTCGCGATGTTCAACGGCGGCAACGAGTGCGGCACCGGCGCCGTCGTGCCGTGGGCCGGCCGCCTCTGGGTCCTCACCTACGCCCCGCACCAACCCAGAGGCTCCGACGACAAGCTCTACTCGATCGACTCCGCGCTCACCCAAACCATACACCCCGAAAGCATCGGCGGCACGCCCGCCAATCGTTTCATCCACGCCGAGTCGCAACAGCTCTTCATCGGGCCCTACGCCGTCGACGCCAAGGGCGCCGTGCGCGTGATTCCCTACGATAAAATGTATGGCCGTCCCACCGGCACCGCCCGCCATCTCACCGATCCGGCCAACAAAGTTTACTACGCCTCGATGGAGGAGGGCTTTTACGAGGTCGATGTCCGCACCCTCGCCGTCACCGAACTTTTCCGCGACGAACAGCTCAAGGAACCGTTTCGCCGCGCCGATCTCCCGGGTTATCACGGCAAGGGGCTTTACTCGGGGCAGGGCCGGCTGATCTACGCCAACAACGGCGAGAATTCCCCGCTCGCCCGCCAGAAACCCGACATTCCCAGCGGGGCCCTCGCCGAGTGGGACGGCGTTGCCGAAAAATGGACTGTCGTCCGCCGCAATCAGTTCACCGAGGTCACCGGCCCCGGCGACCTCACGGGCAACCCCAATCCCGCCACCGATCCGGTGTGGTCCGTCGGCTGGGATCACCGCTCGCTTATCCTCATGGCCCGCGACCGCGGCACCTGGCACGCCTACCGCCTCCCGAAATCCTCGCACTCCTACGACGGCGCGCACGGCTGGAACACCGAGTGGCCCCGCATCCGCGACATCGGGGAAAAAGACCTGCTCATGACGATGCACGGCGCGTTCTGGCGCTTCCCCAAAAACTTCGATTCCACCCACTCGGCCGGAATCGCGCCGCGCTCCAACTACCTGAAAGTCGTCGGCGACTTCGCCCGCTGGGGCGACCGCGTCGTCCTCGGCACCGACGACACCGCCAAGAGCGAATTCCTCAACAAGCGCCGCGCCAAGGGCACCCTCGCCGCCCCGGGTCAGTCACAGTCCAACCTCTGGTTCCTCGACCCCGCCCAACTCGACCGCCTCGGCCCCGTCATCGGCCGCGGTTCCGTCTGGCTCAACGAGGCCGTCAAAAAAGACGCGCCCTCCGATCCGTTCCTCTTCTCCGGCTACGACCACCGCGTCCTCCATCTCGTCCACGATGCCGACGAGGCCGTCACCTTCACTCTCGAGGTTGATCGCGCCGGCGACAACACGTGGCGCGAACTCCGCCGCGTCGAAGTGCCCGCGCGCGGCTACGCTTGGACCTCCTTCGCCGCCGATGAAACCGGTGCGTGGCTCCGCGTCCGCGCCTCCCGCGATCTCGGACACGCCACCGCCGCCTTCTCGTTCCGCAACGCCGATCCCCGCCCGCCTGTCGCCGCGCCCACGCTCCGAAACTCCGACTCTCGGCTCTCAACTCTCGGCTCTCAACTTCCCCAAACCCGTTTCGCCGCGCTCGCCACCGACACCTCCGCCCGACCCCTCGGTGGCCTCCTCCACGCCCGCGGCGAGGGAAAAAAGACCCTCGGCCTCGCCGTCGGCGACGCCTTTTACGAGATGGGGCCCGACCTTGTCCTCCGTGCCGGCGACGAGACCGGTGCCGCCGCTTGGATGCAGGCCCGGGTCGCCATCCCCCGCGACGCCGTCGCCCTCGATGCCGCCAGCGTGATCTACACCGACGAGGCGGGTAAAAAATGGCGCCTCCCCCGTGGCCGCGCCGATTACCGCCTTGAAGGTCCCCACGGTTTCGAGCGCACCGTGCGCGAGGTCTGCACCGAGCGCGACCTCGTCAACGCGGCCGGCACATTCTTCGAGTTGCCCGCTGAAAACGCCGGCGGCATCGCCAAGGTCCGCGCCGTCGCCACTCACAATCGCCGCATCCACGACTACGCCAGTTGGCGGGGTCTTTTTATTCTCACCGGCCTCGACGCCAAGACGACCGCCGACGCCTCCAACCCCCACGTCATCCGCTCCGCCGACGGCAAAGCCGCCGTCTGGGCCGGAGCCGTGGACGATCTCTGGAGCTTCGGCAAACCCGTCGGCGTCGGCGGCCCGTGGAAAGACACCGTCGTCGCGGCCGGCGCGCCCTCCGATCCTTATCTCCTCACCGGCTACGACCGAAAATCC
>JBDNFZ010000035.1:0-2631 GCA_041689555.1 Opitutaceae bacterium
GGTTGGCGGCGATTTGTGAGTGTCTGCGCCCTTCAGGGCATCCGCAGACACTCACCCCTTCGGGGCCACACCTCCGGTGTGACCATCTCCGCGCTGCCGCGCTACGTTCTTCCGCCAGAAGGCGGCGTTGGTTTTGGGCTGAGTGGCGTGGAGCGGACAACCGTGCCAGAATCAGCCGTCGACGAAGAAGGCGAGTTTGCGGGCGAGGAAAACGAAATCGGGCCGCACCCGGAAGCACTTCGACTTCGCGCGTGCGACTTTCCGCCGGAGCACCGCTCCCCTCCGCCAGCCGGTGATGCGTGGGCGCGGAAGACCGCGATGAGACGCAGTTCGGTGGCGGCGTCGCCGCGGGAGCGGATCGCGGCCATGACGGCGGGGCGCTTTTTCTTCGCGAGGATGTCGGCTACGTCGCGGGAGATCGGACCACTTGGGAGGGGGGAGAGAAAGGGATCGCCGGGAGGCATTGACAGCCCAACTCCTATTGAAAACCTAGAGGAATGCCTACGCTGTCGTTTCATGCCGCGGAGCCGCTGGCGCGCCGCCTCCGCCAGCGGGCCAAATCCGCCAAGGTGCCGCTCTCCTCCTATCTGACCGAAACCATCGCGCGCGGACTCGAATTCGAACCGCCCAAGGTCTCACTCGGGGCGCTGGCCGGCACGGCGAAGATCGCGGCGGATTACGACCCGGGGGCTCCGGTCATTCCGCGCAAAGAGTGGGCCCGATGAGCGGCGCCCCGCGCTACCTGCTCGACACCCATGCCGCCCTCTGGGCGCAACTCGATCCCGCGCGGTTGAGCCGGGCCGCGCGCACGGCGCTCGTGGGTCTTTCACCGGGCGCCGTCGCGGTGTCCGATGTCACCCTGACCGAAACCGCGCGCCTGCTGGCGGACGGTCGCGTGGTGCCCGGCACTGCCACGCCCGCGGCGTGGCTGGAGGTGTTTGGCCTCGGTTTCACCGTGCTGCCGGTCACGCCGGGAATCGCCTGGACGGCGGCCGCCTTCGCGTGGTCGCATCGCGATCCCTGCGACCGGCACATTCTGGCGACCGCCGTGGTCCGCGGGTTGCCGCTGGTTACGATCGATCCGGTGATCGCGGCCTTCGCTCCGGGTGTCGGCGTGAAGATCGTTTGGTGACCGGCCGCGGACGGCGAGGATTCCGCGCGACGAACCGCCGAGGGGCCGGACACACGCAGGCGGCGGGGAAACGCGAAACATGCGTCTGATGCGACAAGGGTTGAAGCGGAAGACTCGGGGGAGGTGATGGCCGCTAAAACGCGCGAAAAGGCGCGAAAAACGAAATAAGCGCGGAGTTTTTTTGACCGCGGCTATCACGGATAACGCGGGTGGGAGGCTTAGTCAGAACCCGAGGCCGACGGCGCGCAGGCGGCGGAGGAGGCGGGCGGCGTTGCGGCGTTTGAGCGCGTGTTGCCAGAGGCGGAGGACGGACCAGCCGCGGGCGCGGAGGCTGCGGGTCACGAGGCGGTCGCGGGTGGGGTTGGCGGCGGTTTGTGAGTGTCTGCGCCCTTCAGGGCATCCGCAGACACTCACCCCTTCGGGGCCACACCTCCGGTGTGACCATCTCCGCGCTGCCGCGCTACGTTCTTCCGCCAGAAGTCGGCGTTGGTTTTGGGCTGCGTGGCGTGGAGCGCACAACCGTGCCAGAAACAGCCGTCGACGAAGACGGCGAGTTTGGGCGCGCGGAAAACGAAATCGGGCCGCACCCGGGAGGGCTTCGACTTCGCGCTTTCAACTTTCCACAGGAGCACCGCTCTCCTCCGCCGGCCGGTGATACCGCGGGCGCGGAAGACCGCGATGAGCCGCAGCTCGGTGGCGGCGTTGCCGCGTGAACGCACAGCGGCGATGACGACGGTCCGATTCGCGGGCAGGGAATGAAGACAGGTTGCCGGAGAATTCTGATCGCGGCGGGCGCGGATGGGCGGCGCTACTTGCCCAACGGCGAGAGCTTGGGATGCCGCTTTTCCAGCCACGCAATCACGTCCTCACGCAGTTCGCCGGCGAAAGCGGCCAGCTCTTTAGCCTCGTTTGCACTGACTTGTCCGGGTGTGTCGTATTCGGCGGTGTTTCGCTTGGCGCGGCAGGCGTCGAGATAGTCGGCGTCCGCTTGGCGCTCGGCACCCAAGATGATCGGCAGTGCTTGCAGAGTGCGATAGTGCGCGAGGTCCTTTTCCGGCCGCCAGCCTTCGGCGTGGACCAGAATCGTGCAGAGCTTGAGCACGGCGTTGTAGGCGATGCCGAATTGCCAATCAGCCGATAGCCCGCGTGCGGCGTCTTCGAGGTCTCGATCGACGATGGCGAACAGGTCCGCAATCTGGCGCCGTGAGGTTTGATGTGGCCGGAGCCACCCCGCATTAGCCCAGTCGTGCAAGCTCATGGGCTGTTCCCTTGATGAAGATCTTATCCTTGGCGAGCACATCGCCGAGGAACGGCTTTTTAAAACGGTTTCGCGTGAACTCGCTCGCGGTCATGGTCACGGGGTTGATCTCGCGCCCGAGTTGCTCTCCGGCGGTGCGCAGACGTGAAGCAAGGGTGCGCAGGCCGACGTCGCCGATAATGAACAGATCGATGTCGCTGCGGGCCTTGCCCATGCCGGCGGCGAGGGAGCCGAAGACAAA
>JBDNFZ010000036.1:0-3810 GCA_041689555.1 Opitutaceae bacterium
CCCGGTGAATATGTTCACGGTGATCTTCGCCATCGGTCGCGCTCCGGGCTGGATCGCCAACTGGCGCGAGGTCGCGGCCAACCCCAAGGGCCGGATCTACCGCCCGCGCCAGATCTACGTCGGGCCGGTCAAGCGCGACTACGTGCCCGTCGCGCAACGCTGATCCTGCGTTCCGCTGGCGCGGTCTCGCTCAGGCCCGGGTTTTCTTCTCCGGTGCGGCCTGGAGCAATTCTTCGAGTTCCAATCCGGTAGCCCGCTTGAGTCCGCCGAGGAGCCGCCACAGCGCAAACATCGTCATGGCCATCGTCGGCAAGGCGATGATCGGCCAGCTCAACAAATTCATCCGCGCCAACTCGGCGTTGAAGGCTTCTGAGCCGGCCGGGCTTTTCAAGAGGTAGCGGGCCAGCCCGTAGTTGAGCACCGAGCTGACAAAAAATGAAAAGGTCAGCAGGTAGCTCGAACTCTTCAGCAACCGCTCGAACTCACCGCGCGCGTTGCGCTCCGCGAGCGCGGTTTCGATCTTCGGCAGGTTGATCACTTGCGGATTGCAGAGCATCTCCTTCACCAGGGGCCAGCGCGTGCCCATCGAGGCCAGCACGACCAAGCCGATCGCACCGGGCACGGCGGCTTCCTTCACCGCGAACCAGAAAACGTCCAACTGCATCAGGGCGAAACTTCCCGTGATCAAAATGCTCACGAACCCGATCGCCGAGATGAAGTTGAACTTCCTGCGCACGGCGAAATCGTAAACCGAGTAGCCGACGGGAAACGCCAGCGCCACCACCAGCGCCCAAGTCGGTCCCAGCCAGGCGAGCTTGCTGCCCCAGCTCAGAATCGAGGTGGGCACGGCGATGTTGCAGACGAGGTTAAGGAGAAGGTTTTCGCGCGGTGGCGCGGCGGGAGCGGCGGGAACGGTCATTTCGTTTTGCGTTCCAGAATCACCGCCGGCTTATTGGGGTCAACGTTCGTCCCCTCATGCTGCTCCTCGGCCTCAACATCGACCACTGCGCCACCGTCCGCCAAGCCCGCTACCGGCAGGCTCCCGCCACCGCAGGCGGAGCCGTCGAGCCCGACCCGGTGGCGCTCGCCGTGCTCGCCGAGCGCGCCGGGGCCGACGGGATCACGATCCATCCCCGCGAGGATCGCCGGCATATTCAGGAGCGCGACGTCTGGCGCACTCGCGAGAGCATCGCGACACGGCTCAACTTCGAGATGGCTTGCACGCCTTGGATGATCGATTTCGCCCTCAAGTTGAAGCCGGCCTCCGTGTGCCTCGTCCCGGAGAGCCGCGAAGAAATCACGACCGAGGGCGGGCTCGATGTGGTCGGGCAGCGCGAGCGGGTGCAGGCGTGCGTGGCGGCGATGACCGCGGCCGGGATCGCCATCAGCCTCTTTATCGATCCGGACGAAGCGGCCATCGAGGCTTCGGCGGCGGTCAAAGCGCCTTGGATCGAGTTGCACACCGGGGCCTACGCCAACGCCTACTTCGACTCCCGCCGCTCGGCTGAGTTTCAACGTCTCCGGCTGGGTGCGGCGCGGGCCCACCGACTCGGCCTCGTGGTCAACGCCGGTCACGGGATCAACTACGTCAACATCGCCGAGGTTCGCACGCTTCCCCATCTGCACGAACTCAACATCGGCCACAGCATCATCAGCCGTGCGCTCTTCACGGGCATCGAGGCCGCCGTGCGCGATATGAAGGCGCGCATGAATCCTTGAGCCCCAGAAAATCACCATGAATCTCAATCTGCCGCCCGGTGGCGTTTTGGTGGGCCTCGGTTGCGATCTGATCGACGTGCAACGCATCCGCGACGTGCTGGATCGCCACGGCGACCGTTTCCTCGACCGGGTGTTCACGGCGGAAGAGCGCGCCTACTGCTTCGGCATGGCGCACCCGCACAAACATCTCGCCGCGCGCTGGGCCGCCAAGGAGGCGATCTCAAAGACCTTCACCACGGGCATCGGGGCCGAGCTGGGATGGAAGTCCATGTCGATCTACCATGGCGAACGCTCCGAGCCGTTGGTCCGCCTCGATGAGAAAGGCGCCGCGCTGCTCGCTGCGGCCGGGGCCAACCACGTTTATGTGAGCCTGTCGCACACCGAGACTGCGGCGATGGCGGTCGCCGCGATCGTGCGCGCCTGATCCCGCCATGTATCCCGAGGAACCCGAGGACTTCCGGCCGTCGGCCGAGACGGTGCGGCCGGAGCGGAAGCCCAAGCCTTCGCTCGCGCCCTCGTGGGTCATGTTGGGTTTCGTGGTGGGCGCGCTGTTCGTCTGGAAACTGCCGTCGAAGAAAGCGCCGGAGCCCGCGCCCGACCCGGCGCCACGCGAGGTCTCCGCTGCGGGCGCGCCGCAGATTGCGGTCGTCGAAGCGGTGTTCTCCGAGTGGGGCCGCTTGGCGGCTTGGGATAACGACGTGACCGAGGTGGCGCTTTGGAACAGTGAAACCAAGGGTTTCTCCGACTGCTTCGAAGTCTTGCGCAACGGTTCCGCGACCTACTTTCGGTCGATCCCGAAACTGACCCGGCCGACCTTGAATCACGGGGTCCCGGAACATTCGCCGCTCCAGTTCACTGAAACCGAAGCGCAACGCTCGGCTTGGCTGGGTGAAAAGCGCGAGGATACCTGGCGGGCGTTGAGCGAATCGGCCCGCGCTCCCTCGCGCGCACCGTAGCGAAGAGGTAACACCCCGTATCGTCCGCCATGCATCTTCCCAGCCACCCGATCCTGAGTTGCGAGGCGGCCGGCGCGTTTGAGTCGCGGTATTTCCAAGGCGACGAAGCCCGCGAGTGGCCGGCGATGGTATGCGCGGGCAAGGCGGTCGCGGCGGCGGTGCGCCGAGATTTCCGGGAGATGGGCGAGTTTCCCGACGCGGCCCGCATCCTTGTGCTGGCCGGCAAGGGCCATAACGCCGGCGACGCGCTGATCGCCGCGCGGGAATTGCTCGCGATGTCGCCCACGGCGTCGGTCGACGTGGAATTTTCCTTTGGCGAAAGGACGTTGCGGCCGCTCGCGCAGCGTGCTTGGCGCGAGTTGGTGCAAGCCGCGCCCGGCCGGGTCTCCGCGGCGGGCACCGTGCCGGGGGCGAGCTACACCCTCTGCCTCGACGGGGTTTTCGGTTTTCGCTTTCGCCCTCCGATAGAGCCGCGAATCGCGGCCTTGTTCGAGCGGGTGAATGCGCTTCCGATCCGCCTGCGCGCCGCCGTCGACGTCCCGAGCGGCGGACTTTTCCGCGCCGATTTCACCTATGCGACCGGCATCGTAAAAACCACCGCGCTCGATCCTAAAACGGCCGGCCGTTTGCGCTACCTTGATTTGGGTTTCTTCGCGGAGGACGGTGCGGTGGCCCCGCCTGCGGCTTCGGATCGCGTGCTTGTCCCCGCGCTTCTGGCACCGCTCGCGGCGCTGCGACCCGCGCAGTCGGACAAGCGCACGTTCGGTCATGTGGGGATTATCGGCGGATCGCGCAGTTACCCCGGCGCGGTGCTGATGGCGGCGCTGGCGGCGGTGCGGAGCGGAGCCGGACTCGTCACCGCGTTTGTGCCGGAGTCCTTGGCGGCGGTGTTCGTCGCGCGCGCTCCGGAGGTGATGTGGGTCGGTTGGCCGGAGACGCCCGACGGCGGGCTCGCGTTGGAAGGGCGGCATTTGTTGGACGCGTTGCACGGAAGGTTGACGGCGCTGGTGATCGGCCCGGGACTTGGTCGTGAGGCCGAAACCCTCGCGCTGGCCAAGGACATCGTCGCCCGGTCGTCCGTGCCGCTGGTGATCGATGCGGATGCCCTCCAGCCCGACATCGTGAGCGCGGGGCA
>JBDNFZ010000037.1:0-20863 GCA_041689555.1 Opitutaceae bacterium
CGACCGGCAGGGCGGCGACGCGGGACTCCTCGGCGCGGAGTTCGGGGTAAGTCATCCAGGCGAGCTTGCGGCGCACCTCGGGGGCGCCGAAGAGACGGTTGAGCGAAAGACGTTGCGGTTCCGATTTCTCGAAAGAGCCGACGCGGGGGGATTCGGAGAAATTTTCCGGGTTCCGCGGGTCGCGTTCCTCGATCTGGGCGCGGGTGAGGGTGAGGATGAGGTCGTTGGCGGCTTCGTCGTAGTCAAACCGGCCGGATTCGGCGCGCACGAGCTGGGTGGTGCGGCCCTCGCGGTCGAGTTGCCAGAGCCAGAAATCGCGCATGACCGTGCCCTGTTTGTCGCCGACGTAGACCACGAAGCCGGGGAAATCGCGGATGAACGTCTTCGGCACGATGAAGCTGAGGGGGTTGGCGCGGATGGCGGCGGCGAGCTCCTTGTGATACTCGACACGGGCATAGGGCATGGCCTCGAAGTTGACGTAAAGGCCGAGCGCGGCGCCGAGCGTGCCGAGGACGAAAACCGGCCGCGCGATCCGGCTCAGGCTGAGGCCGGCGGCGCGCATGGCGGTGATCTCGCTGTCGGCGGAGAGACGGCCGAGGGTCAGGAGGACGCCGGTCAGCATGCCCATGGGCAGGGCGTAGATGGCCATCGCGGGAACGAGCAACCAGACGAGCCGCACGAAGGTCCCGAAGGTCAACTGGCCCGAGAGGAGGTAGGGCAGGAGGTCGCGGACGAGGTTGCCCAGCATGAGCACGAAGGCGAACAGGGCGACGGCTCCCGCGCAGGCGAGGAGAACGCTCTTGAAGATATGGCGGTCGAGGAGATTCAACGGGGCTACGACGATCTTGTTAAGCCTTGGTCGGAGTTATCAAGCCTTGCGGGCGTTCCCTCCTTGGCCGCCAAATGCCGGCGGCGTGGTTTTGAGATGCACGCGGTGCCGTAAATGTGCGTCCGGGCCGGGTGTCGCAGGAAAACTCCGGACCCGGCGCGCCGATCCGGTTGTAGGAGCGAGCTTGCTCGCGATTCCGGCTGCAGACTCGGTCGTAGGAGCGAGCTTGCTCGCGATTCCGGCTGCAAGCCGTCGCGAGCAAGCTCGCTCCCACAGGGGCGGAGTGCCACGGCGGGATCGGAGCGAATGCGATTCCGGCTGCAAGCCGTCGCGAGCAAGCTCGCTCCCACAGGGGCGGAGTGCCACGGCGGGATCGGAGCGAATGCGATTCCGGCTGCAAGCCATCGCGAGCAAGCTCGCGCCTACAGGGTCGGAAGGCCACGGCGGGATTGGAGCGATCGCGACCACGTTTGCAGCAGTTCGGGAAGCTCGCGGACGGATTTGACTTCGAAAAACCGGCCGTCGGCGCGCGGGGCGTATTCGACGTGCTCGGCGGCCCACGTGAGATGATAGGGGATGTGGACGCCGGCGCCGCCCAGCGCGAGGACCGGGAGGATGTCGGACTTGAGGGAGTTGCCGATCATGAGGAAGCGCGCGGGTTCGATGGCGTGGCGGCGGAAGAGCGCGGCGTAGGCTCCCTCGTTTTTCTCGGAGAGAATCTCGACGTGGCGGAAATGCGCGGCGAGGCCGGAGCGGGCGATTTTGCGTTCTTGGTCGCGGAGATCGCCCTTGGTGATGACGAGGAGCCGGTATTGGCCGGAGAGATGGGCGAGCGTTTCCGCCACGCCGTCGAGGAGCTCGACCGGGTGGGCGAGCATATCCTGCCCGAGGGCGATGAGCTGCTGGATTTCATCGGCGCTGATCTTGCCGGCGGAAAGCGCGATCGCGGTTTCGATGGCCGAGAGGGTGAAACCCTTTACGCCGTAGCCGTAGCGCTCGAGGTTGCGCATCTCGGTCGCGAAGAGGGTGCGGTCGACGGTGGCGGCGTCGTGGAAACGGGCGAGGAGGGCACGGTAGCGCTCGTGGACGTGCTCAAAGATCGTCTCGTTGTGCCAAAGGGTGTCGTCGGCGTCGAAGCCGAGGGTCAGGACGGGGGATGCGGCGGACATGCGACGAAGAAAAACGGCAGAAGGAGGGATGTGGAAATCAGGAAATTGGGAACGGAGAGGAAAAGGCTGCGGCGGACTGCGCGCGACGCGGGGTGATTTTAAACGAGGCGGTTCCCGAAAACTTGTAACCTAATAGGTTACAAGTGGGCTGGGGCTGTGGGATCAGAAGAGGTCGAGTTGCTGGGGGCCGGGGCGGCGGAGGGCGGCGGGGGCGAGTCGGGCGTATCTCTCCGAGTTGGCGGGGCATCGCACCCGCCTTTGTCGGCGGCTCGCTTCGGAGTGCTCAACGACCGGAGCGCTCGCAAGCGAGCTGCCTACCGGCAACCGGCAGAGGCGCCCGGCTGGTTCAGTGAGGCAACGTGGGCGTTGCGCGCGTCGCGGCAAGGCATGAGGCTCCGGGAAATGCCGTCCGAAGCCGCCACGCGCTCGATCACCCTGACCTCGTTTGACGGCGGGGCGCGGACGGAGCGCGTCGATGTCGTGGCGGTGGAGGAGCCACTGGAGATCCGCGTGGGCGGCCGGAGCGTGGCGGTCGTGATGCGGACGCCGGGGCACGACCGGGAGCTGGCGGCGGGATTTTTGGTCACGGAGGGGATGCTGCGGACGCGGGCCGAGGTGCTCGACATGGTCTACTGCGGGGAAATCGAGCCGGAAGGAGCGACGACCGGGCCGCGGGAAAATGTGCTCGATGTGATCCTCGCGCCGGGGGTGACGGTGGACTGGGCACGGCTCACGCGGAACGTGTTCACCTCGTCGAGCTGCGGGATTTGCAGCAAAGCGACGATCGCGGCGGTGCGCGCGCAGTTCCCGGCGATCACGGCGAGCGCGCCGGTGCGGCGCGAGGTGGTGGCCGCGCTGCCGGAGCGGCTGCGGGCGGCACAGGCCGGGTTTGCGGCGTCGGGCGGATCGCACGCCAGCGCGCTCTTCGACGCCGAGGGGCGGCTCGCGGTGGTGCGCGAGGATGTGGGCCGGCACAACGCCCTCGACAAGGTCATCGGGCACGCCTTTTTCGCGGAGACGTTGCCGTTGGCGGGAAGCGTTTTGCTGGTGAGCGGGCGGGTGAGCTTTGAGTTGATGCAGAAGGCCCTGGCCGCCGGCATTCCCTGCGTCGCGGCGATCTCGGCCCCGACGAGCGCGGCGGTGGAGTTCGCGCGGGCGAGCGGGCAAACGCTGATAGGATTTTTGCGGGGCGAGCGGATGAACGTTTACGCCGGCACTTTGGCCGTTTGAAGTGGTCGCACCGGTCTTCGCATGAAACGCCTTTTCCTGATTTTGAGCCTTGGCTACGCCGCGACCCTCGGCGCGGTGGAAAGCGAAACGCTCGCGCAACGCACCCTGCGCCAGCTCGCCGAAACCCAGCGCATGCTGTTCGAGGATGCGGCGAAGCAGGGCGACAAACTCGAAGCGGAGTCCTTCCGCGTGCAGTTGCAGAAACTGAGCCACGGCTACGAGCGGATGTTGCAGGACAACCCCAACAACGCCGAGGTCTACGCCGCCTACGGTTATCTCCTGCGAAAGGTGGACATGCGGAAACAGGCGGCGGCGATGCTGCTCAAGGCCAACGAATTCGACCCCAACATCCCGCTGGTGAAAAACCAGCTCGGCAACCTGCTCGCCGAGGACGGGCGACCGCTTGATGCCCTCGCGTATTTTATGGCGGCGATCAAGCTCATGCCCCGGGAGCCGCTCTACCACTACCAGGTCGGCACGCTGCTCCATGAGGCGCGGGACGATTTCCTGAAGAGCGGCGAGTGGACCCGGGCGGCGCTCGATCAGGCGATGCACGGGGCCTTCAAAAGCGCGGCCGAGCTGGCGCCGGACCGCTTTGAATTCGGCTACCGTTACGCGGAGTCGTTCTACGATCTGGCGGAGCCGCAGTGGGACGAGGCGCTGAAAATCTGGGCCGCGCTCGAGGAGAAGGCCGAGACGGATATCGAACGCCAGACCCTGCGGCTGCACGCGGCCAACGTGCTCATCAAGCAGGGTCAAAACGACCGGGCGCGGCTGTTGCTCGCGACGGTGACGGCGCCGGAGTTGCAGGGGTCCAAGCAAAAGCTGGTTGCGCCGCCGTCGGAGACCGAGAAAAAGTAGCGCGATATGGATACCGGCTTCACCCTCGCGGCCCTGCGCGAAGGTCTCATGTTCTACATCGTGCTCGTGGTGAGCCTCAGCATCCACGAGTGGGCGCACGCGTTCACGGCCGACCGGCTCGGCGACAACACCCCGCGGCAGGACGGCCGGGTGACGCTGAATCCGGCGGCGCACATGGACCTGTTTGGCTCGGTGATTTTCCCGTTGGTGTGCATTTTCCTGTTTCCGGGCGGGCTGCTGTTCGGTTGGGGCAAGCCGGTGATGATCAACCCGTCGAATTTCGCGAACCGGAAGCGCGACGAAGTGTTCACGACGCTCGCCGGCCCGATGTCGAACCTCGCGCTCGCGCTGCTTACCGCGGTCGTGGGCGGGCTGCTCTACCGCTTCGACGAGCGCACGCTCGAACTCTTCCGGGTGATGTTGACGATGAACGTGGCGCTCGCGGTGTTTAACCTGATTCCGCTGCCGCCGCTCGACGGCGGCAACCTGATGCGCCACGCGGTCGGCATGAGCGAGGAGACTTACCTCAACATCGGGCGCTGGAGCTTCCTCGTGCTGCTCATCGCGATCAACCTGCCGCCGGTCCGCGCGCTGCTCGGGATGGTCATGGGCGTCGTGAGCTGGCCGTTCGTGGTGCTGTTTCAAGCGATCGCCGGATGAAAGCCCGCGACCCCCTCGCCGGCGCGCGCCGCCGGACCACGCCCGGCGCGTGGTTGCGCGGGGTGGAGAAACTCTACGCCACGTGCGGCGCATCCCTCGGTCAGGTCGCGACGAGCGCGCACGACGAGGCGTTGTATCTGATCTTGCGGACGCTGGAGCTGCCGCTCGACAGCGACGAGCGTGTGCTGGTGAAAAAACTCACGGCGGCCGAGCGTGTGCGGTTGACCGAGGTGTTTCGTCGTCGGCTCGTCGAGCATGTCCCGGCGGCCTACCTCACTCGCGAGGCGTGGTTGGGGGAGCACCGCTTTTACGTCGACGAGCGGGTGATCATCCCGCGCTCGTTTTTTGTCGAGATCATCCCGGAGCAACTCGACGACTGGTTGCCCGACCCGAAGAGCGTCGCCCGGGTCGTCGACGTGTGCACGGGCTCGGGTTGCCTCGCGATCATGCTGGCGCGGCATTTTCCGAAGGCGGCGGTCGACGCGATCGATCTCTCGGCCGACGCCCTTGAGGTGGCGGCGATCAACGTGAAGGCGCACCGGCTCGGGCGTCGCGTGACGTTGCACCGCAGCGACGGGTTCGACGCGGTGCCGGCGGCGAAGTATGACGTGATCCTGAGCAACCCGCCCTATGAGCCGAGCGCGCTCTGCGACGCGTTGCCGACGGAGTTTCGGCGGGAACCGCGGCTGGCGCTCGACGGCGGGCCGGACGGTCTCGACATCATCCGGAAGCTGCTGCGGCAGGCGCGGACGCGGCTGCGACCGCATGGCATCGTGCTGCTCGAGGTGGGCGGGTTGCGGGCGGCGATGGATCGGGAGTTCGCCGCGCTCGAGCCGCACTGGCTGCAGACCCGCGACGGGAGCGATTGCATCTGCGTGGTGAACGCGGCGCGCCTGGCGAAGTGGCGCGGATGACGTGGCGACGGGTGAATTGCGGCAGATAGCTATGGGTTGATTTCGGACATCGCCGGGAAGAATCGGCGGTTGAGTGGCCGCGACCGGCGCGTTGGCATAGAGTCCGCTTTCGGAAGGCACTTTTATACATGGACGCTCATTTAATGGAATTTCTCGGGATGCTCGTGCGCTGGCTGCACGTCGTCGCGGGCGTGGCCTGGATCGGCTCGTCGTTTTACTTCATCTGGCTGGACAACAGCCTCGAACCGCCGGCCCCCGGCTCCGACAACGCCAAGAAAGGCGTGTCCGGCGAATTGTGGGCCGTCCACGGCGGAGGTTTCTACAACCCGCAGAAATACGCGGGCGCACCGCCGTCGCTGCCGGAGAAGTTGCACTGGTTCAAGTGGGAGGCCTACACGACGTGGCTCTCGGGCACGGCCTTACTCGTCCTCGTCTACTATATGCACGCGCAGACGATGATGGTCGACCCGAACCTCGCGGCGATCACGGGCGCGCAGGCGATCGGGATCGGGGCGGGGAGCATGGTGGTGTCGTGGTTCGTCTACGACGCGCTCTGCCGCTCGCCGCTGGGGAAGCACGACACCGCGTTGGGCGGAGTGGTGTTTGTTTTGCTCGGCGGGCTGACGTGGGCGCTCTGCGACTGGCTGGGCGGGCGCGCGGCTTACATCCACGTCGGCACATCGATCGGCACGATCATGGCGGGCAACGTGTTCTTCGTCATCATCCCGGGGCAGAAGAAAATGGTAGAGGCGATGCACGCGGGCGGCCTGCCCGATCCGATCTACGGCAAGCGCGGCAAGCAGCGGAGCGTGCACAACAACTATTTCACGCTGCCGGTGATCTTCATCATGATCAGCAACCACTATAGCGCGACTTACGGGCACCCGTATAACTGGGCGGTGCTGCTCCTGATCTCGGTGGCGGCGGTGTCGATCCGGCATTTTTTCAACCGGAAGCACAAGGGCGTCTATGCGTGGCGGTTTCTCGGCATCGGTGCGGTGATTTTGGGGTTCACCGCCTGGTGGACCGGGCCGCACGGGCCGCCCCCGCCGATGTCGGCGACGCCGGTGGGTTTTTCCCAGGTGCAGGCGATCATCAACCAGCGCTGCGTGTCCTGCCACATGCCGGTGCCGACGTTCCCGGCCTACTCCCAGGCGCAGGCGGGGGTGTTGCTCAACTCGGCGGCGGGCATCGCGCAGAACGCGGGCCGGATCTACCAGCAGACGGCGGTGCTGAAGATGATGCCGCTGGGCAACATCACGCAGATCACCGACGAGGAACGCGCGCAGATCGCGCGCTGGTTCCACGACGGCGCGCCGACGAACTGATTCACCGCTGCGGGGCGCGAGACCGGGCGTGGGCGAGGAACTGTCCCCAAGCGCGCGGGCCGAGAGGGGCCCGACCGCGCAGGGCCTCGGCGGATACGAGACGGGCCAAGGTGTCGAGCGCGGCGAGCGCGGTGGCGACCGTGAGGGGCGCGATCAGCCCGAGGCGGCGCATCGGAGTTGTGCCTGCGGCGGGCGGCCGGCGCGGCCGCCGGGCGCGAGGTTTACTTCTTGGCTTCGACTTTGCGGGTGGGCTGGCCGGCGGCGGCCCAATCTTTGAAGCCGCCCGCGCTGGCGGTCTTCACGCCCTTTTCGGCGAGCGCGGCGGCGACGGCTCCGGCCCGACCCCCGGAGCGGCAGTAGAGGATAATTTCTTTGCCGGCGTTTTTCTCCAGGAAGGGTTTCCAATCCTTCTGCGCGCCGTCAAAATCGCTCTTCGAGAGCAGGGTTGCGTTGGCGACGACGCCGGTCTCGGCCCATTCTGCGGGTTCGCGGCAGTCGACGAGGACCGCCTTACCTTCGGCGACGAGTTTGGCGGCGGCGGCGGGTTCGATTTTGGCAGCTTCGGCGGCGAAGGCGGTGACGGCGAACGCGGCGAGGGAGAAGACGGCGAGGAGGGCGGGGCGGAGTTTCATGGCGGGAAGCGCAACGACTATGGGCCGCGGAGGCAATCGATGTTTGCGAGCCGACGGCCGAAAATTGCGAGCGCAGAGAGATTGCACGGCTTTCCGGTCTGGGTAGGGGCGTCCTTCGCGGACGCCCGAGGGCGTCGGCAAGCGACGCCCCTACAAAAAGGCGAAACCATAAAGCCCTGAGGGAATTTGGCCGGGCGAGTGGTGCGGCTTGACGCGATGAGCGGGTTCTCCGTTCAGTGGTCGGGTTCGTTCGCCCCCCTTTCCCCCCATGAGCACTTCCCTGACTCGTCGACTCGTCCTCAAACGCGGCCTCGCGGGCATCATCGCCTACGCCGCCGCCCCTAATTTTTTCCCCGCCGCCCTTTTTGGGAAAAGCGCTCCGAGCAACCGGCTCAACGTCGGCCTCGTCGGCACCGGCCTCATTTGCAGCTCCCATATCGGCGCCCTGATCGGGCGCGACGATTGCCGCATCGTCGCCCTGAGCGACGTGTGGCGGTCCAAAGCCGTGCGGTCGCTCGAACGCGTGGAGAAAGCCTACGGTGCCGAGAAGGACAGCGGCACCTACAAGGGCGTCGAGATCTATGCGCGCTACGAGGACCTCGTCGCCCGCGACGATATCGATGTGGTTTTTGTCACCACGCCCGACCATTGGCACGCGCCCGTCGCGCAGGCCGCGATGGTCAGCGGCAAGGACGTTTACTGCGAAAAACCGCTTACGCTCACGCTCCGCGAAGGCCGTGTGCTCGTCGACACCGCGCGCCGGCACGGCCGCATTTTGCAGGCCGGCATGCAGCAGCGTTCCAACGTCTCTTTCCGCAAGGCCGCCGAGATCGTGCGCAACGGACTCATCGGCGACATCACCCGCATCCGCACCCGACTCGGTGAGTTTCCGCCGCCCTTGCCGCTCCCCGCGCAGCCCATCCCGCTCGATTTGGATTACGACCGCTGGCTCGGGCCCACCCCGTGGCGGCCGTTCAACGAGAAACGCATCCGCGGCGACTACGGCGGCGGTTGGCGTTGTTTCTGGGAATATGGCGCGCGGAAAAACGGCGACTGGGGCGCGCACCACTTCGACATCATCCAATGGGCGCTCGGCATGGACGACTCCGGTCCGGTCGAGTTTATCCCGAAGGGCTTTCAGGGCGCAGCCCACCAAACCCACGTCTACGCCAACGGCATCCGCGTCGAGCGCTACGAAGACGGTCTGAAGTCGATGATCGAGTTCAAGGGCACCAAGGGCACGGTCTGGGTCTCGCGCGGCGACGAGTTCGAGACCGACCCCGTCCCGCTCGCCACGCGCCCGCTGCGCGGAGAGGACGTTCATCTTTACGCAAGCGACAATCACCACACCGATTTCTTCAACTGCATCCGGACCCGCCAGCTGCCCATCTGCGACGTCGAGATCGGCCACCGCACGGCCAGCGTGTGTCACCTCAGCGGCATCGCGGAGAAACTTGGCCGCACCATCCGCTGGGACCCGGTGAAAGAAGAAGTCCTCGGCGACCCGATCGCCGGCCGCCTCCTCGACCGTCCGCGTCGCGCTCCCTACGCCCTCCTCTGAACGGCCCTCCTCCCCCTCCCGCCATGAGCCCCTCATTTTCCCATCGTCCGTCCCTCCCTCTCGCCGCGCTCGCCGCGCTGCTTGCGGCCGGTTGCACCACTGCGCCGACTCCCGTCACTGCGCCGGCAGCCGTGTCGGTGGTCCCCGTCGCCGCCTCCGCGCCTATGGCGGTGCCCGCTGCGCTCCTCGTAGAACTCGATTATTCCGGTGATCAGAGCGCGCTCATCACGCTCGACGCCGAGATCAACGCCGCCGGCACCGATCTCGTGAAAGTCGCCGCGATCGAGCAGCGCTTGATCAACCTCCTGCGGAGTCCCGACGGCACGGTGGCCGCCCGGCAGGCTGCGAGCCAGCGGCTCGGTTTCATGGCCGCGCATTCCGGCGAACCCGGCACCGCGGCTTTGGCGCTGCTCAAGGCGATGCTCGTCGGCGGACGCGAGTCCGAGTTGGCCCGCCTCGCGCTCGAGCCGATCCCGGGTGCGGCCGTCGACACGATTTTTGTCGAGGCGCTGGCGCTCACCGAGGGTCGCGCGCGTGTCGGCGTCATCCAATCGCTCGCCGTGCGACGGCCCGTCGCGGCCGTCCCAGCGCTCGCGCAACTCCTCAAGGAGCCCGATGCCGCCACCGCCTCCGCCGCCGCGACCGCGCTGGGCCAGATCGGTGGAGCCGCGGCCGGGGCCGCCCTGAATGCCGCCCCGGCCTCAACCCCGGCCGTGGTCGAAGCGCGTTTCTCCGTCGCCTTTCGGCTCCCCGTTGCCGAAGCCATCGCCGCCCTCGCGGAGTTGCAGCGCGACGCGCGCCTTTCGGCCCGGCAACGCGCGACGGCTGTGCGCGGGTTGCTCGACCTTGATCCGGCCGGGGCCGTCGCCCGCACCATCGAGGCACTGGCCGGCGGGGACCGGGAGTTGAAGGAAGCCGTCCTCGAATCCCTCTATGCCTCGCGCGCCCCGGGGCTCGGTGCCGCGCTGGCCGGGAGCCTCGGGGCCTGGGACGCGCCGACGCAACGCGCCGTGATCGAAGCGCTCGGGCGCCGACGGGAAACCGCGGCCAGCGCGGCGGTGGTCGCGGCGACCGGGCATGCCGATGCCGACGTGCGCGGGGCCGCGCTCACGGCGCTGGGTAGGCTTCCCGGCACGCCGGAGGTCGCCGCTGTGCTCGCGAAATTTGCGGGCGGCAGCGATGCGACGGAGGCCAAGTTGGCGCGCCAAAGCCTCGCGCAGCTCGACGGCCCGGGCGTGTCGGCCGCCATCCTCCTCGGCGCCGAGCGCGGCGAATCCGCCATGCGGGTGGCCTTCATCGAGCAACTCGCCCTGCGTAACCACACCGACGGGCTGCCGCTGCTCGTGCGTCTACGCGCCGATTCCGACGTCGCCGTTCGCGCGGCGGCGGTCGCGGCGTTTAGCGAGATCGCACCGCCGACGGAGCTGCCGGCCGTGCTCGAATGGACGATCGCGGCGACCGACGCCAACGAACAAGCCCGCGCGTTGCGCGCCTTGGTTACGATCACGCTCCGCGATCCCGACGTCGTGCGGCGCGGTGCATCCGTCTACGTGGCGATCGAGCGCGCGCCCGTCGCGCTTGCGCTCCGCCTCCTGCCGTTCATCGGGCGGATCGGTGGTTCCGCCGGGGCCGAGGCCGCCGGAAAGTTGAGCCTCAATTCCGATCCGGCGGTCGCCAACGCCGCACTCACCGTGCTGACTCGGTGGGCGGACGCGACGCCGTTGCCCATCCTGTCGATGATCGCGGAGAAGACCGGCGACGCCGGGCTACGGGCGCGGGCCGCAGCCGGGGCCGTCGATCTGATCGAGCGCAACCGGGCCGAGTGGAGCGAGAAACTCTCGGTGATCGCCGGCCGCCTGCTCGCGGTCACGACCGAAGGACCGACGCGCCAGCGCTTGCTCGCAAATCTCGCCCGGGCCAATGATAACACCGCCCTCGGTCTGGCCGACGGCTTGGCGGCCGACGGCGGGGTCGGGGTCGCGGCGCGCATGGCGGCGGAGATCATCCGGGCCAATCAGGCCGGACCGGCGGTGATCCGCACCTTCAACGGCATGAACGGCAGAATCGTCATGGACGGCAAAACGAACACGCGCTGGAACACGCCGATGGAGGGCAAGGAGTGGATCGAGATCGATTTCAAGGTCCGTCGGCCCGTGCAGCGGCTCACGTTGGATCAAACGGGAAAGCCGATGGAATTTCCCGAAGCCTACGAAGTCCACGTCTTCGACCAGCCGGATGTCTTGGGGCCGGTCGTGGCGGCCGGCGCAGGGCGAAACGGACGGACGATCATCGAGCTGCCGGCGGGAACGCGCGGGCGTTACGTGATGATCAAAAATATCGGCACCCGGCCGGATGGCTGGTGGACGATCAGCGAACTACTCGTCGACTGATTGGCGCGCTGCGGTTTCTTGTCCCGCCTGAGAGACGCGCGGGCGCGGAAGTCATGGGGCCGGCGGGTGGAGCCGTGGGATCAGTTGATCGCATGCGCCAAGCCGGGAGCGGGGCTGCGTTGCAGGCCTTGGACCGCGAAGGCGAAGACCGTGAGATCGGGCCGGGTCCGCACCCGCAGGGTCGCGCCGTGATTGCGCAGACACCAATGGGCGATGTAGAGCCCGAGCCCGGTGCGTTCGGATTTCCGGGCGGCGCCCGGCTGCTTTTTGAGCAAAAACAAGTAGGGCATGTGGTCGCTTGGAATGCCGGGCCCGCCGTTGGCCACTGAGAGTTGCCAAGACTCGCCGCAGATCCGGCTGAGCCGCACCCGCACCCAGGTGCCGTGCGCGTAAGCCACCGCATTGCCGATGAGATTGACCAAGGCGTGCCGCACCAACGTGGGCGAAAACGAACACCACATTCCCGGGGGTAACTCCAACTTGATGGTGGGTCCGGGCGGCCAGACGCCCGGTTCGAGGGCCAGGCGGGTGATGAACTCCGCCAAGTCGCCCCGCGTATAGTCCGTGATGCCGCCCCGGGTCTGATGAAGGAACTTCATGCCCGAAAGCAACTCGGTCATGCGTTTGATTCCGCCGCGGATATCGCGGGCCAACCGCCATTGGTCGGGTCCGACGGCGGAACCGGCGAGCAGTTCGGAAGCCAGGCCGACTTGGGTCAGCACGTTGCTCAGGTCGTGCTGCAGCAGACCGGGGATCAACGCCCGCTCTTCGGAAAGGCGGCGCTCCTCGAGCAATGCTTGGAGCAGGTGCTCTTCAAGCTGCGGCATAGTCCGCAGTAGGGATGAAGCGATAGTTGCCCGGATTTCCGGCCCGCATCGCGTTGATCGCGTCGATGACCGCATCGGGACGGCCCTCGTGCATCGCGAGCAGGAGCTCGACGGCTTCGCGCGGGGGGACTTGCCCGGCCTCGGTCGCGTTGCGGAGAAGTTGCCGGGCGGCCGGAAAATCCTCGAGGGCGACGATGGCGCGGATTTTTCGCAGGGTCAGGTCATTCATGGCTCACCAGAAAAAGAAAGAGGCGTTAGGATCGAGATAGTCGCGCGAAGGCATCGCGGGCAGCACGCGCCAGACGGTGGCGTAGCGGGACCAAGGGCCCTTGATCTCGCCGTCGAACTTAACCGACCACTCCGTCTCGCGCCGGGGTTTCCGGTCGAACGCGCGGCGGAGGAATTCGGCGTGGCCTTCCTCGCCGGCGAAGTAGAGGCAACGGCGTTCGAAACAGTTGGGCACCGCTTGGGCGACGCTGCGGAGCTTGTAGTAGCTCACGACAAATTCGTTGCGCGCGAGCTCGACCGCGGCGCGGGCCACGGCCGAAGCGAAGGTCGAACCGGCCGAGTAGCCGTAGCTGACGTGCCCGGCCGCCGAACGCCGGAAAAGCACGGCGACCTCGCCGAACTTCGCGCTGTGTTCGAGGCGGAGCGCACTGACGCCGAGCAGGGCATCGCCGACCATGGTGGCGCGCATGTGCCCGGACCACCACGAGACGAGCGCCCAGCGCTCCAAGGCTTCGTGGTAGGCGCGTTTCCGGGCCTGGGCTTTGAACCAGCCCGGGAACGCCGCCATGCCGTTGGTCGAGTTGTCCAGATCAAAGCCATGCTGTGAGGCGTCGGGTCCCTGCGCCGTCTCGTAGAAGGCCCAGCGCTCGAGTGCCTCGGAGATCGCCATGTGCCGGGCCACTTGGGCGGAGCGGTTGGAGCCGGTGCCGTCGGCGTTGCCGTAGACGGAGAGCGGCGGCTTACCGCGCACGAGCCCGGGCTTCAAGAAGGCGACGGCCTGGGCTTCCTGACGCCCGAGCACATCAAGGGTGCCCGTCTGCACCCGCTCGATCGGGCCGCCGTGACTCGTGAGGATGTCGCGGTAGTTGATGGCGGCCAAGCTGAACATGGGCGTGAAATCGGGAACGTGGGGCGGATCAGTCGGCGTGGGGTGGGTCTTGAATTTGGCAAGGCGGAGATGGAAGCATCACGTCGCCGTTGGAAACCGCTTGAGCGGCAACATTGGCCAACGGATCAAGTTTTTCAGCGGCCTGAGTTACACCGGCGACCAACAACATGGCAGAAACCATGGCGAGAACGAGCGAAGTAAGTTTTTTCATGACCTCGTCACTATAACCGCTCGCAATTTATCCCGCTACTTCGTCGCTTACCTATCTCACGAGTAATGCACTACCTTTTAAAAGGTATCGCCCTAACGGGACTATTCTCACTCACGGCCTGGCCACGGGAGGCCGCCGTTGACGCCAGTGTGCCTATTTTATTGCGATTTGATGGCGACCAACTGCAAGGCGAGACGACGATCAACCAAGTGGTGATAGGACCGGGCGGACAAATCATCGCTGCTGGTAAGCGGATTGGATTCTACCAAAATGAGCGCTGGGAATTTCTGCCCGAGGCTCGCATCGACGAGGTGCGCTGTCTACTCGTGGACGGCGACACGCTGTGGGTAAGCTCAACCAACGAAATCGGGCGGATGGCGCTCCCGTTGGGTTTAAAAAGCCGCTATGAGAAACTTGATTTCGCCGGCTTGGAAACCGCCGGAACTATTTGGTATCTGGCCCGCCGTGGTGAAGCGCTCATCGCGACTTCCAAGGACGAGGTCTGGTTCATCGATTTACCGAGCAAGATCGCAACCAAACGGTCCTTCCCAAACTCAAACCGCATTTTCCTGCATTCGTTTGAAGGAAAACTCATTGTTGCTGGTCCGGGTGCCGACCCTCGTGAGCTTAGGCGAGGCGAGTTGGTGAACTTCGAGAGCCCTCTTTCCAACCCCAAAGACCGCAATTGGATGGGAACAGCCGATTCCTACGTCGTCGCTTACGAGATTTATCGCAAACAAGGCGATCGCTACCGCCCGATCCTCCGCCTTGAGACCGAGGGCGACGGCTTGCTTTATACTTCGGTGGCGAATTGGGAGAATCTCCTCGCGATCACTACCTACAACAAGGGTCTGATCCTCGTCGATCCAGCCGTGCCGAGTTACCGCGTCATCGCGCAACCCTCGGTGTTGCCCTCGCCGGGCGCGATCCATGCGGTGGCCGATCCCGCAGGGCGGCTCTGGGTCGGCACCACGCGCGGGATCGCGCTGTTGGAGTCGGCGCGCTTCGGGCGCGTTTATCCGACCAAGGAGTTTCCGTTGTCGGCGTTTCGCGCCGATGGACTGCTAGTCAACTACGAGGCTCGGGCCGAGTATCTGTTGCCCAGCGGCGAGTGGGAACGCCGGCCGCGGGCCTTCGCGCAGGTGCCCACGCGGCACGGGCTCGCCTCGGGCTATTGGGCAAAACTCAAGGTGGGCGACAAGGAGTTCCAGCTACCCGGCTCGTCGGTGGCTATCATCACCGAGCTTCCCGATGGCGGTCTCCTCGCGACGGCGAGCGAGCGCCTTTACCGCGTCGATGTTGCCTCGGGCGAAATCGTGCGGCTCGCCGAGCCGCAGGGCGAGGTCACGGGGCTTACGGTCATCGGCGACACCGTCTGGGCGGCGACGGTGAGCGGCGAGTTGCTGCGCTCACCGGCGACCGGGCCCTTGGCGTTCGCGAAAGTCGCCTCGCTTCCGCGCTCGACCGCCAGCTCGCTCCACCGCTTCGGCGAGACCTTGATTGTTGCGAACTCCGAGACCGTGGCCTTCGGCGAGGGTCTTGCCCGCGTCGCGCAGACGGCGGGCTTGCGCTCACCCCGGCTCGCGGCGACGGCCGACGGCACCGTCTGGCTCCTCGGCGAGCAAAACGGGCATTGGCGGCTCGGCCGGTTGATTCGCACCGCTACCGGTATCACGTGGGAAACGGTCGAGGCCAAGGGCCTGGCGCAGCTGCCCGGGGTGCAGCACCTCTCGGCGGCGGGCGGCACGCTCGCGATCTGCGGCGGCGCCAACGTCCTCGAACTCGAGGCGGCGGAGCTGCGCCCGGCTTACCGGCTCGCCGCGCCGAGCCTCCGTTTTGAAACGGGCGATCCCGGGAGCGGTGCGCCCGATACCCGCGCCGAGGCGCCGGCGGAGTTAAGCGCGGAGAGCAATAATCTCACGTTCAGCGGCACCCTGCCATTTGACGAGTTTGGCGAAAAACCCGCGTTCGAGCGGCGCCTCCTCCCCACCGATACCGCGTGGATTCCCACCCGGGCGGGTGAGCGCGTCGCCTATCCTTCGCTCTCGCCGCGCGCCTACACCCTCGAAGTCCGCGCCACCCATCTCGGGCATTTCGGGGCGGTCGCGAGGTATACCTTCACCGTCCTGCCGCCGTGGTATTTCTCGACCGCAGCCTTGGCCGGCTATGGCTTCGGTCTCATCCTGATCGCCTATCTGTTCTATCGCCTGCGGACCCACCAGATACGGCAGCGCAACCGCGAACTCGAGCGGATCGTCGCGGAGCGCACGCGCGAGCTGGCCGAGGCCAGCGCGGCGAAGAGCGAGTTCGTCGCGTCGATGTCGCACGAGATCCGGAATCCGATGAACGGCGTGATCGGCTTGGTGAACATCCTCCGCGAGCAACCTGTGCTCCCGCGGCAGAGCAATCACCTCCGGCTCCTGCACGCATGCGCGGAACAACTCCGGGCCACGGTCGACGACATCCTCGATTTCTCCAAGATCGAGGCACGTCGCGTCGCGGTCGCGTCCACCGCCTTCGATCTGCGCGAGACGCTGGAGGCGGCGGCCGCCAGCGTCGATCCCGCCGGAAGCGCGATCCAGTTTGTCGAGCCGCCGCCGGCCGGCCTCGGCCTGCTCGGCGACGCGGCGAAACTCCGCCAGATTTTCGCCAACTACCTCAACAACGCGCTCAAATACGGCGTGCCGCCCGGGGCGCGGGTGAGCACGATCCTCACGCCGGCAGACGGAAGTATCCGGCTCACGCTCAGCGTGACGAGCACCGGCCCGACCATCGAAAAGGACAAGCTCGACGCCCTGTTCCAAAGTTTCACGCGGGGCGAGGACGCGATCGAGCGCAACATCCGCGGCACCGGCCTTGGCCTCGCGATCTGCCAACGCTACGCCCAGGCGATGGGCGGCGAGGTCGGCGCGGTGAGCACCAACGGCGAGACCACCTTTTACCTGAACGTTCCCTTCGAGAAGACCGGGGCCGGCACCGTGGTCGAGGTGCCCGTGCCTGTGCCGAAACCCGCTTTGCCGGCCCGGGCGCTCGCCATCGAGGACGAGGACTACAACCGCATCGTGCTCGGCGATATCCTGGCCAAGATGAACTACACGGTCGATTGGGCCACGACGGGAGCCGAGGCCATCCGCCTCGCTCAGGAAAACGGTTACGACATCATCCTCACCGATTATCGCCTGCCCGACACCAACGGCGTCGAGCTGACGAAGAAGATCCTGCAACTTTGCCCCGTGCCGAAGCCCGCAGTCTTCGCGGTCACCGCCTATTCGACCCGGGAGCGCCGGGAGGAATGCCTGGCGGCGGGCATGGCGGGTTTCATCAGCAAACCGATCACGTTGGAGAAACTCCGCGCCACCTTGGCCGGTTGGGGTGACCGCCAGCTGACCACGATCTCGCTCGAAACCTACAACCGCTCCGCCCGCCTGCCGACGCGGCCCGCGGCGATCGACGCTCTTTGGCTGGAGGTAAAGACGCTGGTCGCGACCGACCCGAAACGCGCCGCCGATCAGGCGCATCGGCTGAACAACCTGAGCCGGATGCACGGCTTGCCCGACGTCGCCGACCAACTCGAGTTGCTCGAAGGCGCGCTCGAACGCGGCGAGCCGGAAACGCAACTGGTCGCGGCGGTCGAGCGCCTGCTCCGGGCTTAAAGCTAAACCGAATAATCCGGCGGCGTAGGGGCGGCGCTTGCCGCCGCCCGGGCTGCGACCGGAGCGCGCGCAAGCGCGCCGGCCTACCCGGAACCTACCTCGGGCTATTCGCGTAAGCGCTCAAGCACCGCCTTCACTGCAGGCGCTCGACCGTGACGAATCCCGCCTTAAGCGCGAAGACCTGGAGATCCTTCGCCGTGTGCAGGTCGAGTTTCTCCATGATATTGCGCCGATGCGTCTGCGCGGTGCTGGCGCTGATCCCGAGGGTCGCCGCGACCTCGGCGTCGGGCATCCCGGTGCCCACGCAGCGCAGAATCTCCTGCTCGCGGGACGAAAGTTTTTTCTCGAAGGATTCCCGCTCATACAACAGGGCCCGTTTTCGCTCGGTGAAGCGCGGGCTGAAAAACGTGCCGCCGGCGGTGATCATCTGGATCGCGGTGAGCAGGATCTTGGGATCTTCGTCCTTATGGACGAAGCCCTGCACGAAGCTGCGGTTCACCCGGTGCACGATGTAGTCTTCGCACGACGAGGACAGCAGGAGGATCGGGACGGAGACGTGCCGGTCGGTCAGGTCGTCCGTGAAATCGAGCCCGTCGCCGTCGGGCAGGCGGATATCGAGGAGGAGGAGATCGATCACGGAAAGCTTGGCGATGTTGGCCCGCAACTCGGCGAGCGAGCCGACCTCGAGGACGATCTGGCCCCTGCACTCCGTCACAAGCAGGCGCCGCAGCAGGCTGCGAAACATCACTTGATCTTCGACCAAAGCGAATTTCATCGCCGCCCACTAGCGGGAATATCGGGGCGCGGGGCGAGCAGGATTTGCGGGCCGCCGTGTTTTCGTGCATCGGCCCCGGCTCCGGCCCGCGTCGTGGCGGTGTCAGCGGCCGGGGAGCGGGAAGAGTTGCCGGCCCCGGGCGCCGGCGGGCGCGGGCAGGCCGAGGAGGGCGGCGAGGGTGGGGGCGATGTCGTCGACGCCGACGCGCTCGGTGCGGACGGCCGGGGCGATGCCGGCACCGAACCAAACGATCGGCACGTGGGTGTCGTAGTCGTAGGGGCCGCTGTGCGTGGTGCCCGTCGCGCGCGAGATGAAATGATAGGGCTTCAGGAGCATGAGCAGGTCGCGGCCGCGCTCGGCGTGGTAGCTGCGGCGTATGAGCGCGATCACGCTGTCGCCCTCGGGCGGAGCGGCGAGGAGCTCGTCGCGCGTGTAGACTTCGGCCACGGCGGGGTGGGTGCGGAGGGCTTTTTGGAGGACGAGGGCGGCGGCGGGGGCGGGGATTTTTTTGGCGGCGAGGGCGTCGGGGCGCAGGTGGTAGGCGAGACCGTCGCGGGTGAGCCAGAGCTCGCCGGTCGGTAGCGGGCCGTAGGCGGCGTCGAGCGCGCGGGCGCCGATGGCGTCGAGCTCGGCGGGCTTCACGCGGCCGGGCGGGCGGCCGGGGGCGAGTTCGGGCAGGGGCGCGACGCCGTGGTCGGCGGTGAGGACGACGACGCAGTTTTTCAGGCCGACCTCGCGGTCTATACAGTCGAGCAGCGAGGCGACGACGCGGTCGAGGCGGAGAAAGGCATCCATGATTTCGTGGCTGTCGGGGCCGTAGCTGTGGCCGATGGAGTCGAATTGGGAAAAGCTCACGGCGAGCAGATCGGTGGCGGGGTGGCGGCCGAGTTTCTCCTCGACGATGGCGCGCTCGACGAAGGCGCCGAGCACGACGGAGCTGATCGGGGCGTTTTCGTAGGCGTCGTAGAAGGCGGGGGAAATCGCGGGGCGACCGCCGTCGATTTTTTTTGGAAACGTGCGGGTGAAGCCGAAGTCGACGGTTTCGCCGATCACGTCGTCCGGCCCTTGGACGCGGTCGTAGACGGAGGGATCGAGCAGGCGTTCCCAGATCTGGCCGAAGGCGGCCTGCGGGCGTTTCTCGGCGTTGAAGGCCTCGACCCAAGCGGGCAGCGCGGCGCGGTAATGGCGCGACGTGATGAACTTTCCGACCTCGTCCCAATACGCGCCGTCGGCCTTGTGTCCGCCGAGGAGAATGGCGGAGCGGTCCTTGTTGGAGGCGGCGAAGACCTTGGAATCGGCGCCGTGCGCGGCCTTGAGGGCGTCGCCGACGGTGGTGCCGAGGAAATTTTTCGGGGAGCGGCCGGTTTTGGCGGGATTGAGCGCGGCGGCGGCGCCGAGTTCGCCGGGGTTGATGCCGACGAGTGGCGAGGCGCGGTCCTCTACGGAAACAACCTGTTCCCAATTGGTGCGGTCGAGCCACTCGTTGCCGACGATGCCGTGGTCGCGGCCGAAGAGTCCGCTGAGGATTTGCGCGTGACCGGGAGCGGTGACGGTGAGGGCGTGGCGGTAGTGGGCTTGCGTGAAATCGGTTCCGCCCTCGAGCAGGCGCTTGAAACCGCCCTCGCCGAGGTAGGGCCGGAAGCGCACGAGGTAGTCGGCGCGGAGCTGGTCGACGACGATGACGACGGCGAGTTTCGGCAGGGGTGCGGCGGGAGCGGAAGAGGCTAAAGCAACCGCAAGGGCGGTGATGATCGGCCGGAGCGGTAACATCCGACGAGTGACGGCAACGGAGTGCGGCGAGGCAAGCCCCGGCGGAGGGCGGCGGTGCCGGCGATGGAAAAATGTCACGCGCCTGTAACGGGGAGCGGGGCCGGCTTATTCCATTTCGGAGTGCCGGCTCTCTTTGAGGTAAATCGTTCCGACGATGGTCGTCATCACGGCGATGCCGATGGGGTAGGCGAGGCCGGCGTAGGGGTTGCCGAAGTAGCCGACCATAGCGGTGGCGATCAACGGGGTGAGACCGCCGAAGATGCCGTTGCCGACATGATAGGGGAGCGACATCGACGTGTAGCGGATGCGGGTGGGGAAAATTTCCACGAGGTAGGCCGCGATGGGGCCGTAGGTCATGGCGACGAGCAGGACCATGACGAAAAGCAGGGCGACGATCGCGCCGTGGTTCATCGGCGCGGCGAAATGCTGGAGGCCGGCGAAGAGCGGGATGTAGAGCAGGGCGGCGAGGGCCATGCCGCCGAGGATGACGGGCTTGCGGCCGACCTTGTCGGAGAGGCTGCCGAAGAGGACGAAGAACGGCGTTCCGAGGATGAGCGCGGTGGCGATCAGCAGGAGCGAAGTCTCGTAGCCGACGTTGAGCACCTTTTGCAGGAAGAACATCGCGTAGAACTGGCCGGTATACCACACGACGCCCTGGCCGGCGGTGGCGCCGAAGAGCGCGATGAGCACGAGGCGGCGGTTCTCGGGATTCATGAAGCTCTCCTTTATCGGATTCACGGAGAGCTTGCCGGCGGCCTTGGCCTTGGCGAAGAGCGGAGACTCCTTCATTTTTACCCGGATGTAGTAGGAGATCCCGACGAGGACGATCGAGAGCAGGAAAGGCACGCGCCAGCCCCAGTCGGTGAACTTCTCGACGCCGATGATCTGGCGGATGACCAAAATCACGACGATGGCGAGGAGCAGGCCGCCGGTGGC
>JBDNFZ010000038.1:0-2567 GCA_041689555.1 Opitutaceae bacterium
AAGATCGAGCCGCCGAAAAAGACGACGACGAGAAAGATCGACCAAAGGTTAGAGAAGGCGGCGGAGACCAGTTCCATAGGGCTGAATTTTAGATTTTAAATTTCGGATTCTCGATTTCCAGGCGGGCGAGGCGGCGGGCTTCGGCGTCGAGGGCGAGAATGGCGGGAAGATCGGCAGGAGTGCGGGCGGAGAGGAGAGCGAGAGTGTGTTCGACCACGCGCGGAATCGCAAGAAAGGGGATGCGGTGGTCGAGGAAGGCGGCGACAGCGACTTCGTTGGCGGCGTTGTAGACGGCGGGGGTGCCGCCTCCGGCAAGCATGGCACCGCGGGCAAGCCGCAGCATGGGGTAGCGGTCCTCGTCGATGGGCCGGAATTCGAGAGAGAGGAGTTTTTGGAAGTCGAGGGCGGGCTCGACGCCGGGCGCGCGTGCGGGATGGAGCAGCGCGTGCTGGATGGGGAACGTCATCGACGGCGGGGAGAGTTGGGCGAGCATCGCACCGTCGGTAAATTCGACGAAAGCGTGGACGATGCTTTGGGGGTGGAGCACGGCGGCGCACTGCTCGGCGCGGAGGCCGAAGAGGCACTGGGCCTCGATGAGCTCGAGACCCTTGTTGGCGAGGGTGGCGGAGTCGACGGTGACCTTGGGACCCATCGACCAGTTGGGGTGCTTCAGGGCGTCGGCCGGCGTGGCGGCGGCGAGCCTTTCGGCGGGCCAATCGCGGAAGGCGCCGCCGCTGGCGGTGAGGGTGACGCGGCGGACGGTCTCGGGCGGATGGCCCTGGAGGCATTGGAAGACGGCGTTGTGTTCGCTGTCGACGGGGAGAAGTTTCGCGCCGGATTTTTTTGCGGCGGCGAGGACGAACGGCCCTGCGAGGACGAGAATCTCCTTCGAGGCGAGGGCAAGGTCTTTCCCGGCGGCGAGGGCAGCGAGGGCGGGCTCGAGACCGGTGGTGCCGACGACGGCGACGAGCACGAGATCGGCTTCGGGAAGTTGCGCGAGGTCGACGAGTCCGGCGAGCCCGCCGACGATGCGCGTGCCCGGAGGGAAGGCGGTGGGCGAGGCGCAGGCGGCACGATAGGCCGTCTCATCAAAGAGACCGACATGACGCACGCCGTGGGCGCGGGCGATGGCGGCGAGTTTTTGCCAATTGCCTCCGGCGGCGACGGCGACGAGTTCCAGTTTGTCGGAGTGCGCGGCGATGACACGCAGGGTGCTTTCACCAATGGAACCGGTGGCACCGAGCAGGACGATGCGTTTTCTCGCGGGCGCGCCGTTCATGCTTCAGGGCAGGGCGAAGAGGAAGTAGCCGACGGGCGCAGCGAGCAGGAGACTATCGCTGAGGTCGAACATTCCGCCGATGCCGGGGATGGTGGCGCCGGAGTCCTTCATGTTGGCGCGGCGCTTTATCACGGACTCGACGAGATCGGCGACGATGCCGACTCCGGCGACCGGTGCGGCGACAAAGGCGGCGGCCAAAGGAGTGAGGTGCGGCGGGAAATAGTCGTGGGCCAACCAAGCGCCAAGAGCGCCGACGCCCATCGAAGTCACGATGCCGCCGGCGGCGCCTTCCCAGGTTTTTTTGGGACTGATGTGCGGGGACATCTTGTGGCGGCCGATGGCAAGGCCGGTGAGGAGAGCGCCGACATCGCAGAACTTGGCGACGGCGATGAGCCAAAGGCAGAGGAGCAGGCGACCGTCGGCGCCGACGGTATCGCCGGGCAGCGGGGTGACGATGCGGACGAGGTATTGCAGGAGGACGCCGACGTAAACGAGGCCGAAGATCGTGGTGGCGAGCGACTCGACGCGGTTTTCCGGGGTGCGCTCGCCGAGGAGACGAATGGCGAAAACCACAGTCGCGAGGGCCAGCAGCGGATGCGTGGGCCGGCCGAAGTAGGCTTCGATCCAAGGTGACAGGGTGATGAGGACGCCGAAGAAAATCCCGAAGTTGGAGAACGGGGCGTAGCCGGCACCACGCATGAGGCCGAAAAATTCGCGCAGCGTGAGCGCGGAGATGACCGTGATGAGCACCAGTGCGCCGGAGGTGCGGAAAAACCAAAGCGTGAGGCCGATGACGGTCCAGAGGACGATGGTGCTGAGGAGACGTTGGCGCACGCTTGGGGAAGGCTACGACCGGTGGGCGACGGGCGGCGAATTGAGCTGCTCGCTGGTGAGGCCGAAGCGACGCTCGCGGCGGTTGTAGTCGGCGATGGCGGCGGCGAGATCGGCCTTCGTGAAGTCAGGCCAGAGCGTGGGCGTGAAGACGAACTCGGCGTAGGCGGCCTGCAGGAGAAGGAAATTGCTGATGCGCGTCTCTCCTGAGGTGCGGATGACGAGGTCCGGGTCGGGCAGATCGGCGGTGGAAAGGTAGCGGTTGAACGTGGCCCACGAGTCGTCGTTAAGATTCTCGCGGCCGGCGGCGACGGCTGCGGCATAGGCCCGGGCGGCGTCGACGACCTCGGTGCGGGCGCCGTAGTTTAAGGCGAGGACGAGGGTGTAGTCGTTGAAGCGGCGCGTGGCCTCGATGGTATCGTGCAGCAACGTTTGGATGCCTGCGGGCAGGTCGGCG
>JBDNFZ010000039.1:0-7656 GCA_041689555.1 Opitutaceae bacterium
CAGTGAGGGCGAGCAGGGCGGCGAAGATAAGGTGCATCGGGCGGAGACTCGGCGGCATAAATGAAAAAGGCAGACCCGCTACATTGCGCGGGTCTGCCGGGAAGGTAAATGCGGATTTTTAGAGCTTGAAGCCGGCCGCAGCGGAGTCCGTGAGGAACATCTTAACGGTGTCCAGAGAAAGCTCGGTGAGGTCGAGGCCGACCATCTTGGCGGCCTTGGCGAGGATGTCGTGCGGGACGGTGATAATGGCGCAGCCGGCCTCCTCGGCTTGGAACAGGTTGAGGACCTCGCGCGTGCTGGCCCAAAGAAGCTCGGCCTTGGGCAATTCCGTGAGGAAAGCGCCGCTGGCGCGCATGATCGGCATCGGGTCGATGCCGGTATCGGCGATGCGGCCGGCGAAGACCGAGACGACGGCCGGGACAGCGGGATTGAGCGCCTCGGCGACGCCGCGGACTTGGGCGAGGGTGAGAAGGGCGGTGACATTGAGCTTCACGCCCAGGAGGCCGAGTTCCTTGATGAGCGGAAGGCAGGACTCGCCCTTGGAGTTGGTGATCGGAATCTTGGTGTAAACGTTCTGGCCCCAGGAGTTGATCATGAGGGCCTGGCGCTTCATATCGACGATGTCGTCGGTGAAGACCTCGAGGGAAATGGGTTTGGCGGTGACGGACTGGAGGATGTCTTTGGCGAAGGCCTCGTAGTCCTTGATCCCGGCCTTCTTCATGAGGCTGGGGTTGGTCGTCAGGCCCTTGATGTAGGGCTTGGCATAGAGTTCGAGGATGCCGGCTTTGTCGGCGCCGTCGGCGTAGAGTTGGACCTTGAGGTCGCTGAGGGTTTTCATGGTGGGTGTTGTTTTGAGGGGAGAGGCATGGAGGGAATGGTTGGCGGAGGAAATGAGAAAATGCGGGGGCGCGTTTCGGCGCTGGCGGGAGCCGCCGGACGGTCGGAAACGGCGATTCGCAGAACGCGCCTCGTGCGGCCGGCGGCGTTGCCCCAACCCCCTGCCCATGAAATCTCGAGTCTCTCGTTACTTGTCCGCCGGTGTGGCGGCGCTGGCCGGAATCGTCGGTGCGGCGGCGCAAACCGCGACGGCCATGCGGCTGGAGCCCGTCACGGTGTTTGCCGGTCAGTTTCCCACCGGCGAGCGGCCGGGGGCCCTGCTCAACTCCCTCGAAGTGGTGCGCACGCCGGGCACCGCCGCGGATATCAACCGCGCGCTACAGACGTTTCCCGGCGTGCAATTGCCGGACGAGGGCAACGCGCTCTTCGTGCGTGGCGGCGACAGTTTCGAGACGGTGACCCTTGTGAACGGGCTGCGCTTTCCCAACGCGACGCGTCTCAACGCGCCGGCGGGAAACTTCGCGGGCACGCTCAATCCCTTCGAGGCGCGCCGCATCGATTTCGCGTCGGGCGGATTCGGCGCGCGTTTCGGCAACGCGCTCTCGGCCATCGTCGACCTCGAAACGCTCGGCGCGCCGGCGGTCCACGCGGTCACGCTAGGCGGGGGACTCGGCGCGGTGTCGCTCGGGGCCGATGTCGCGTTCACGGACAACGCGGGTCTGCGCTTCACGGCCACGCGCAAAAGCACGGCGCAGATCTTCGCGCTCAACGGCGTGGCGCGCGACTATCCGGAGCCGCCCAACGGCCACGATTTCTCACTGGCGGGCGCGTGGGAATATCGGCCGGGCGCGGAAGTGCGGGTGTTTGCGGTGGAGCAGGACCAGGAGCTCGGTCTCGTCGCCAATCTGCCCGCGTTGCGAGGGCTCTATCGGCAAGCGACGCGCAACCGCCTGGTCACGCTGTCGTGGCGCGACCGTTTCGGGGCGTGGGCTCCGCAGGTCAATGTCGGCGGCGGCGCGCTCGCCCGGCGCGAGACGGTGGGCGACGGTGACGTCGAGACGCGGACGCGGCACCGGCAATTCGCCGGCCGCGTGAGCCGCGCGGTGGGCGAAGGCGTGGAACTCTCCGCCGGGATCGACGGCGTCCGCGAGGAGACGCGGCTCGCCAAAGCTGTCGCGGCGAGCCCGGGATTCGCCGGCGGATTTTTCTCCAGCACGCTGACCGGCACACAGACCGGCGCGTTTGCGGAGGCGGACGTGGCGGTCGCGGCGCACCTGCGCGTGATCGTCGGGGCGCGAGCGGACGATTCGACGCTCACGCGGCGCACGACGGTCGATCCGCGGGTGGCGCTGGCGTGGGAACCGCGCAAGGCGCTCACGTTTTCCCTCGCGGGCGGGGGCTACCGGCAGGTGCCCGAGGCGTATAATTTTTTAACGGACACCGGGCCGGTGACGCGGCCGCCGATGCGGGCCGACCAATTGCTCGGCGCGGTGCAGATCGGCGGAGGGGACCGGCTGGCGCGGGTCGAAATCTACAAGAAAAACTATGCCGACCTCGTGACGTTGAATCGCGTCTATCGGCCGGTGGGCGGCGGCACGGGACGCGCGGAGGGCGCCGATGTTTTTGTGAAGACGCCGCTGCCGTGGGCCGCGAGCGGACGCCTCACCTACAGCTACGTCGATACCCGCCGCACCGATCCCGACAGCGGACGCATGGCGCGCGCGCCGTTCGACGTCACCCACACGGCGGCGGTGATCGTGGACCGGGCGTTCGGCGATTGGGTGGCGGGGGCGGCGTGGCGGATGGCGAGCGGCCGGCCGATCACGCCGATCTCCGGCGGGGTCGCGAGGACGGGCGGCGGCTTCGCGCCGTTGTATGGCGCGCCGTTTTCCGGACAACTGCCGTCGCTGCTGCGGCTCGATCTCTCCGCGAGCCGCTACCGCCGCCTGAACGCGCACACGAGCCTCGTGCTCT
Organism: Opitutaceae bacterium; assembly: GCA_041689555.1. GTDB lineage: Bacteria > Verrucomicrobiota > Verrucomicrobiia > Opitutales > Opitutaceae > Tous-C4FEB. The sequence goes on from JBDNFZ010000039.1 coordinate 2,812, forward strand.
TCGTCTCGGTCAACAATGTCCTCAACCGCGCGAACGTTTACACCTACGAATACTCGCGCGATTTCGCGGAGCGGCGGGCGACGCCGAGCCTGTTCAAGCGCACCCTCTATTTCGGATTCTCCCTGCAATTCAACTGAGTCGCGCCCGTAACCGAACGCCGCTTTCAAAATTTCCCACTATGAAATCCAAAATCGTTATCCTGACCGCCACCCTGGCAGGTCTCGCCTTGTTCATCCCTTCGGCCGGGGCCGAGGCCGGAATCGACCCGACCGCCATCGAGCGTGCCATGGAGCGCGCGTCCCTGCGGTCGAGCGCCACCGAACTCGCCACCGCCGTGAAACCGCTCGATGCCGCGCTCGCGGCGGACGCGAAAAATCCCGCGCTGCTCTACGCGCGCGGCTTCGCGCATTACGCGGCGACCGCGCCGCTGCGGGCGGCGAAAAACAAGGAGGCGCTGATCGCGGAGTTTGAACGGGCGACCGCGGTGCTCGAGCGCGTGAAGGGCCAGCCGTGGGAGGCCGAGGCCGCCGCGCTGCACAGCTCGATCCTCGGTAGTCTGATCGGCCTGAAAGGCGGCTTGTCGGGCATGACGTTGAGCCCGAAAGCGGCGAAGCTGATTGACCGCGCGGCGAAGGCGCTGCCGGGCAATCCGCGCGTGCTGATGGTGCGGGGCACGACGTTGGTGAACACGCCGCCGGCGTTTGGCGGCGATGTGGCGGGCGGCGCGAAACTGTTGGCACAGGCGGCGGAGATATTCGCGGCGACGCAGACGGCGGAGGGGAAAGACAAGGGTGCGGAGCCGGGCCCACGCTGGGGGCGGGCCGAGACGCTGGCGTGGCTCGGCATCGCGCGAAAGAAAATGGGCGATAGCGTCGGCGCGCGCGCGGCGTGGGAGGGGGCGCTCGCGTTGGAGCCGGATTACGGCTGGGTGAAGTTTGCCTTGCTGCCGTCGCTCGCCCAAAAGTAGCGCCATGAAACCGCTCCCGCGCCGAATCCGCAGCGCGCTGCTCTACGTGGCGGCATGGGTGCCGCTGTGGTTGCTCCAGGCGGCGGCGTTCGGCGTGACGGGGATGGCGCCCTCCGTCGGAACCGCGCTGCGCAATGCGGCGACTTACTTCGCGCCGGCGATCTTGGTCGGCGCCTTGGCGTGGGAGGTGGCGCGGCGGGTGGATTGGCGGCGGCTGAGCCGGCTGCGGGCGGCGGGAATGGAACTGGGGATCGGGTTCGCGTTCACGACGCTGTGGCTGGCGTTGTTTTTTCTCTGGCTGGCGGTGCTGTTGGGGCGGGAAACGGCGGTCGGGTTGGCGCGCACGTTCGTCGGCTGGCCGCTGGTGCAGGCGCTGCTGATCGTCGGAATGCACTCGGCGGTGTTCCATACCGTGCGGGTGTTCGGGATGCTGCGAAAACAGGAACTCGCGGCGGCCGAGGCCGAGGCGGCCCGGGCGCGCGCGGAGATGGTCGCGCTGCGCGGGCAGCTCGATCCGCACTTTCTCTTCAACAGCCTGCACTCGATCACGGCGCTCGTGCGCGAGGACCCGGTGCGGGCGGAGGAGGCGCTGCTGCAATTCGCCGCGCTGCTCCGTCGCGTGCTCGCGGTGAAACGCGATTCGACGGACGAGGTCACGCTCGACGACGAGTTGCGCTTCGTGGACGACTATCTCGCGATCGAGCGGCTGCGGCTCGGCGAACGCCTCCGGGTGACGTTGGAAATTTCGGCGGAGGCGCGCGCGTGCCGGCTGCCGTCGTTCAGCGTGCAGCCGCTCGTGGAGAATGCGATCCGACACGCTCTCGCGCCGCGCCGCGACGGTGGAACGGTGACGATCCGTGCGGGCGTCCGCGCGGGTCGGCTGGAGGTGAGCGTGCGCGACGACGGTCCGGGGGCCGACGCCGGAGCGGTGGCCGGTGCGAGTGGAGTGGGACTGAGCGTCATCCGTCAGCGACTGGTGCTGCGGCATGGCGCGCGGGCGACTGTCACGGTCGAGACCGCATCCGGAAAGGGTTTCGGCGTGACGCTCGGGTTGCCGGCGGAAAGCGAAGGGGGTGCGGCGTGAAGCGCAGGGTCGTCATCGTGGAAGACGAGCCGCTCGCGCGGAAGACCCTGCGCGACATGCTGGGGGAGGCGGACTGGATCGAAGTGATCGGCGAAGCGGCGGACGGACTCGCGGCGGTGGAGTTGATCAACGCCCGGAAGCCGGATCTGGTTTTCTTGGACATCAGTCTGCCGGAGCTGAGCGGGCTCGACGTGCTGAAGCGGTTGACGCACGAGCCGGCGGTGATTTTCACGACGGCGCATGATCGGCATGCGATCGCGGCGTTTGAACTCGCGGCGCTGGACTACCTCTTGAAACCGTTTGGCCGCGCGCGGCTGCGACAGGCGCTGGATCGCGCGCGGGAGGAACTCGGGCGGGAGGCAGGCGCGGCGAAAACCTCGACGGTGGCCGGGGCGCGCGCGGCGCTCGGTGCGGCGGGCGACGCGCCGCTGGAGCGAATCTTGATCCGCGACGGTGGACGGATCGTGCCGGTGGCGGTGCGCGAGATCGAGCGGATCGACGCCGACGGGGACTACGCGGCGGTGCGGACGAAAGGAAAAACCCTGCTCGTGAATCTGCCGCTGGGCGATTTCGAGGCGCGGCTCGATGCGGCGCGCTTCGTCCGCGTGCATCGCTCGCATTTGGTGAACTTGGATTTCGTCGAGGCGATCGAGCCGGTCGATAACGCGCAGTTGCAGGTGCGCATGAAGGACGGGACGAAAATCACGGCGAGCCGCACGGCGTCGAAGCGGTTGCGGGATGGGGCGATCTGAGACGAAGCGCTACGCGCGCAAAATGACAGCGGCGGCCTCGGTGAAGGTCTTGACGGTGAAATCGGGCGGGGCGCGGAGGGCTTCGTCGTAGCCGAAGTCGATGAAGACGGTGCGGAGGCCGGCGCGTTGGCCGCAGTCGATGTCGCGCCAGCGGTCGCCGACCATCCAAGAGCGGGCGAGGTCGAGGCCGAGGGCTTCGGCGGCGTCGGTGATCATGCCGGGGGCGGGTTTGCGGCGGTAGTCCCCGGGGTGGGCGACGCCTTGGCCGGGGGCGTAGCAGACCTCAATGTGCTCGAGGGAGGGCACCAGTTGTCGGAGCTTCGCGTGCATGGCCTCGACGACGGCTTGGGATTGGTCGCCGCGCCCGACATCGGGCTGGTTGGTGGCGACGACGAGGACGTAGCCGGCGGCGGCGAGCCGGGCGCAGGCCTCGGGCACGCCGGGGAAGAGGGCGAATTCGGCGAGGGTGGCGGGCGGGTAGGGTTTGCCGGCGCGGACGACCTGGAGGTTCAAAGTTCCATCTCGGTCGAGAAAAACCGCGGGGCGGTTTTTCCGAGGTGTTGGGTCGGAGGTGTGGGGTGTGGGGCTCAAATGCGGCGGTGGTTGATGAGGGCGCGGATCATGCCGCCGATCGTTTCGCATTCGGTGAGGACAGGGGTGACAACGGCGTCATCGAGAGCATGGACAGCCTGCGCGATTTCAAGTTGGGCCGAGAGTTCGGCGAGGGAGCCTTTGGCGATAAAGAAAAATTGCACCGCTTCCTTATCGGTCTGGCGGGAATCTCCCTCGGCGAGGTTGCTGCATACGCCGATCGCTGCCCGGCGCATTTGATCCCGCAGGGCAAAATCTCCGGACAGCGGTGATCGATTCGTCAAACGGTAGATTTCCACCGCCAGCGCCTTGCTGCGTTGCCAAACCTTGAGGTCCCGGAAGCCGGCGCTCATAGCCTCAAACCTAGGCCCTCACGCCTCACGCCTCCTTCATCACGGTTTGGCCGCTACGACGGATTCCCACTTGGTTTGGTTCAGCTTCACATCGGGGTGCGAGACCCAGAGGTGCCAGACGACGGCTTGGAAGGCCTCGGAGTGGGGAGTGATGTTGTTGGGATTGACGGTGGGGATGATGACGCAGGCGTCGGCTTGCGTGGCGGTGTAGCCGCCGTCTTTGCCGACGATGCCGATGACGCGGGCGCCGACCTGCTTGGCGAGTTGGATGGCGGAGATGAAGCCGGGGGAAACGTTCTTCTCGAGGTTGCCGCCGCCGACGGAGAGGATGAGGAGGGCGTCTTTGGAATTCAGGCGCGAGCCGCGGAGCCACTCGACGAAGACGCTGGCCCAGCCGTCGTCGTTGGTGCGGGCGGTGAGTTCGGAGACGTTGTCGGTGGGGGCGTAGCATTCGAGTCCGGCGATTTTGCGGAAATCGTTTACGGCATGGGAGGCGTTGGCGGCGCTGCCGCCGACGCCGAGGATGAAGAGGCGGCCGCTGCGGTTGCGGACGCCGACAAGTTCCTGCGCGCCCTTTTCAATGGCGACGGGGTCGAGCTTGGCGACGATTTCAGCGGTCTCTTTGAGATGTTGGATGGCGTAGGACATGGGTTTTAGTTTTGAGGGGCAAAGTGAGGTCGAAAGGAAAACGGGTGGCGAGCGCGGGTTTTTTGGATCGGTGGAGGCTACTGCGCCGAGACCGGAAGCATCAGGCGAATTTTCCGGCGCGGAGGAGGGTGTCGAGTTCCTGGATGCCCTCGTGGGACCCGATCTCGTAAAAACGTTCGGGCATCTCGTAGCCGGCGAGTTGGTGGCGGGCGACGAGGGCGCCTTGCACGGCCGCGAGGTCGACGACGGCGTCGCGCGGGAAGCCGTCGAAGGCGGCGGCGCGGAAGATCCCGAGACCGTAGTCGATGTGGTGCATCGCGGGCGTCTTGTTTTTCTTGTCGTAGACTTTGATCTCGCCCTCGGCGAACTCGACGTTGCTGGAGTCGTAGCGGCCGTGGTTTTCGAAGACGGTCATGAGGCCGAGGCGCCCGGATTTCCGGAAGTGATCGC
>JBDNFZ010000040.1:0-2940 GCA_041689555.1 Opitutaceae bacterium
CGGGTAGTAGCGGACGAGGGCGAGGTTGATGACCGTGAGCACGGCGAAGCCGGCGAGGCCGTTGACCAAGGCACGCTGGACGTAGTGGACGGGTGAGCCGAGATCGCCGAGCACCCCGGTGGCGACGAGGAGGAGTGCGGCCGCGACCCGCGCGCCGACATAGCCGAGGGCGGCGACGATCACCCAGCGCGGGCGGAGCCGCAGCGCCAGAGTTGTGAGCAGGGCGAAGGCGACGATCTCGAAGCTGGTGACGCCGAGCGAGCGCCACGCAGGGCTGCCGGTGAGCAGGGCGTTGAGCAGCGGCGCGAAGAGCCCGACGATCACCGCCGTGCGCGCGCCGTAGAAATAGGCGGCGACGAAGGTCGTCCAAAACATCGGCAGCAGGTAGACGCCGATCGGGCGCGGACCCGACCAAGGCACGAGATGCACGGCGAAGGGCACGAGCCAGGCGACCGCGAGCAAGACCGAGGTCTCGCTCAGTCGGCCCGGACGGAAAAAACGCGAGGCGGGGACGACTGACAAAGGAGTGGTCATGGTATGGGCGGAAAACTTAGAAGGCGAACGGCAGGTTACCCTCGGCGTCGAAGGCGAGGGGGTGGGCCGCGCCGATGACGGTTAGCCCGGGGTGGGCGGCGACCTCGGCCGCCATGGCCTCCGAGACTTCGATCTCGGCGAGCGTGAGGGTGTCGGCGATGCGGACGACGCGGGCGGCGGCGGGAATGGCGAGCGGGAGGGAGGCGAGGGCGCGCTCGATCGCTTCGCGGTCGGTGTCGAAGGCGATGGGGAGCTTGGCGATGTTGGGGGTGAGCGCGGTGAGGGAGTTGATGTCGGTCACACGCCGGTCGATCGCGCGCACGCAACGGGCGGTGGTGAAATCGGCGAGCCCGATGCCGAGGGCGTTGCCGCGGGTCTCCGCAGTGAGATCGCGGACGAAGATGCGCCGGATAAACGGGGCCGGCCGGCCCGCGCGGTCTAGCGAGGTGGAAAAACCGTCCACGCTCCGCATGATGACGTTGGGGTCCATGCCGGTTCCGCTGATGTTTTTGCCGATGCGGTCGATAATGAGCAGGTCGATCTCGTCGAAAGGGAGGAGCGGCATGAGCGCGCGGGACTCGACGAGCAGCGCGGCCTCGTCGCGCACGAAGTCGTCGGCGGGGACGACGACGACGCGGGCAACCGCGTGGAACTGGTTCTCGAGGATGGCCACGCCGCCGAGGAGCGGGGCGGTGCGGAGGAGTCCGTCGGCCATGGTGCGGATGGCGCGCTCGTGACCGAGCCGGCTGGCGGCGAGGTGCATGGCGGCGGCGCCGGCGCGTTTGCCGAGGCCGATCACGGCCATCTTGAGCAGCCCGCTGCCGAGGGTGGGGCTGTAGAAATCGGTGTGGGGCTTGATGCGGTTGATCAGTATAATCCCGTCGGCGGCGAGGGCGACGGTGCTGGCATACACGGGCACGTCGTCGGGGGTGCGGCCGACCTCGCGCACGTCGAGCGAGTCGCGGATCGGCACGCCCATGGTGGCTTCGGTGATGCCGAGGCTGGCGAGCATGGCGCGCTGGCCCTCGGGTGTGGCCCCGCCGTGGCTGCCCATCGCGGGGAAGATAAACGGCCGGGTGCCGGCGGCGTGCAGTTGCGCGAGCGTGGCGGCGACGATCTCAGGGAGTTGCGCGATGCCGCGACTGCCGACGCCGACGGCGATACTCGCGCCGGATCGGAGTTGCGGGCGGAGCGCGACGAAGCCGGCGGCGAGGGCGGCGCCGAGATCGACGGGCGGCGTCGGCGCAAAATTCTGTCGGACGCGGAACAGGGAAGGAATGGAGGCCATGCGAGAGGAATTGGCGGGCGGCTCAGTCGAAGATCGGGAAAAACGTGTTGAACGCCATTTCCCCGAAGCGGCCGGGGTCGTTGAAGCGGCGGTGCCGGTCGAGGGCATCGATGGCGCTCATCTCGGCGGGCGTGAGGACGAAGTCGAAGAGCGCGAGGTTCTCGGCGAGGCGCGCGGGCGATTGCGTTTTCGGGATGACGGCGCAGCCGCGTTGCACACCCCAGCGCAGTGCAATCTGCGCCGGCGTCCGGCCGTGGGCGGCGGCGATGGCGGTGACGACGGGATCGCGGAGGACGTTTTCATCGGGCCGGGCCATGCCGATGGATTCGTAGGATATCGAGCCGAGCGGCGAAAACGCGGTGACGGCGATTTTCTCCTGCGCGCAGTAGCGGAGCTGGCGGGGCTGCGTGAGATACGGGTGGAGCTCCATCTGGTGCACGGTCGGGCGGAGCGAGCACGAGGCGAGGAGATCGCGGAGGAGCGAGATGTTGAGATTGCACACGCCGAGGTGCTTCACGAGTCCGGCGCGGTGGAGTTCTTCCATGGCGCCCCAGGTATCGGCGTAGGGCACGTCGATGGGTTTCATCGTGGGCTGCGCCGCTTTCGGATCGTGAAACCACTCGGGCGGGTAGCGCACATCGAATGGGACGTAGGCGAGGGCGATGGGAAAATGGACGAGGTAGAGATCGAGGTAGTCGAGCTTCAGGTCGCGGAGCGAACGCTCGCACGCGGCACGCACATGCTTGGGCTCGTGGTAGGTGTTCCAGAGTTTGGAGGTGACCCACAGATCCTCGCGGCGGACGAGGCCGTCGCGAAGTGCGGCGGTAATGCCTTCGCCGACTTGCGGCTCGTTGCCGTAGTCGCAGGCGCAGTCGAGGTGGCGGTAGCCGAGGCGGATCGCGTCGCGCACGAGCGCGGGCGTCTCGGGCTCGGGCATTTTCCACAGGCCGAGGCCGACCGAGGGAAACAGACCGCCATCGGCGAGGGTGAGCCACGGAACGAAGGGCGCGGGAGCGGGAGGCATCGATGCGGATTAAGCCCTGACTGCGCGCGTGGTCACGGCGGAAGTTGAGCGGGTAGCGAGTGATCCTTTTGTCTCGGGCAACCCGGCTGAAATC
>JBDNFZ010000041.1:0-4802 GCA_041689555.1 Opitutaceae bacterium
CAAAACGTCATCGGCCCCGAGCTCGGCGACAAACTCGGCGTCGCCCGCACCCAGGAGCTCCTCGCCGGCCGCCGCCTCGACGGCGCGCAACAGTTCTTCTCCCGCGCCCTCGATTTCGGCTATTCCAAAGACTCCGCCGACACCCAGCGCGTCTGGGGCCGCACCGAGGTCATCGGCGACATGGTCCGCGTCATCCGCCGCTTCCGCCCCGACGTCATTCTCACGCGTTTCTCCCCCCAACCCGGCGGCACCCACGGCCACCACACCGCCTCCGCCGTCCTCGCCATCGAGGCCTTTAAGCTCGCCGCCGATCCCGCCGCCTATCCCGAGCAACTCGCCGAGGGCCTCAAACCTTGGACGACCCGCCGTATCATGCAAAACGGCTCCTTCGGCCGCAGCGCCCCCACCGCCGATTCGCTCTCCGTCGTGATCGGAGGCGCAGACCCGGTCCTCGGCATTCCGCTCTCGACCCTCTCGCTCCGCGTCCTTGGCGAGCACAAGACTCAAAACCTCGCCGGCGTCGTCTTCGGCCAGGGCCGCGGGGCCGGCGTCGGCTCCGGCCCGCGCAGCGAGACGTTCTTCCCCCTCGGCGGCGAACCCGCCAAGGCCGGCCTCTTCGACGACGTCGCCACCACCTGGACCGCCCGCTACCCCGGCCCCGGCGCCGAGATCGACGCGCTCGCCACCGCCGCCATCGCCGCGTTCGACCAAAAAAATCTCGCGGTCAACGTCTCCGCGCTCCTCGCCCTGCGCGCCAAGCTCGCCGCGCTCCCCGCCGATCCGCTCGTCACCGACAAACGCGCCCAGCTCGACCGCGCCCTCCGCGCCTGCCTCGGCCTCGTCGTCACCACCACCGTCGCCACCCCCGACGCCGTCCCCGGCGAAACCCTCGCCCTCACTCACACCGTCGCCTCCACCGTCCCTCTCCGTTGGCTCGAGACGCGCGACCCCGCCGGCAAAAACCTGACCTCCGCAATCTCCGTCCAATCGAAAATCGAAAGTCAAAAATCGAAAATTCAAATCCCCGCCGCCACGCCCCTCACCACGCCCTATTGGCTCCGCGCCGAGGGCCGCCCCGGCCTCTCCCGCGTCGATGACTCCGCGCTCATCGGCACCGCCGAAGACGCTCCGCCCTTTCCCCTCACCTATGTTTTCGAGATCGAAGGCCAACAACTCCTCGTCGCCGACGAGCCGTTCTTCGCCTCCGGCGAAAAACGCCGCCGCCTCGATATCGTCCCTCCCGTCTCCCTCGGATTCGTGAGCGACGTCACCCTTTTCACCTCCGGCGCCACGCGCGCCGTCGCAGTGGAAGTCTCCGCCAACCGCCCCGACCGCGCCGGCTCCGTCGCCCTCGAACTCCCCGCCGGCTGGACCGCCACACCCGCCTCGCAACCGTTTAAGCTCATCGCGCCCGGCGCCAAGGCCCGCCTCGCCTTCAACGTGACCGCCCCCGCCAACGCCGCCCCGGCTACCCTCGCCGCCGTCGCCACGATCAACGGCGCGACCTATCGCACCGCCCGCGACGAGGTGAACTACTCCCACATCCCGCCCCAACTCATCCAGTTGCCCGCCAGGATGCGCGCCGTCGCCCTCGACGTCACCACCCGCGCCAAAAACATCGGCTACCTCCCCGGTGCCGGCGACGACATCCCCGCCGCCCTCGCCCAGCTCGGCTGCACCGTCACCACGCTCTCCGGCGCCGATCTCACCGCGGAAAAACTCGCCGCCCTCGACGCCGTCGTCATCGGCGTGCGCGCCTTCAACACCCGCGACGACCTCAACGCCAACCTCCCCGCGCTCTTCGCCTGGGTCGGGGCCGGCGGCACCGTCATCGCCCAATACAACCGCCCCGGCCGCGACATCAAAACCGACCGCCTCGCCCCCTACGCCCTCACCCTCGGGGGCAACGACGCCCGCGTCACCGATGAAGACGCCGCCATCACCCTCCTCGAGCCCGCGCACCCGGCGTTCAACTCGCCGAACAAGCTCACGCCCGCCGACTGGACCGGCTGGGTGCAGGAACGCGGCGCTTATTTCGGCACGACCTGGGGCCCCGAGTTCACGCCGCTCCTCACCTGCGCCGATGCCGGCGAGGCCCAACAAAAAGGCGGCCTCCTCGTCGCCCGCCACGGCAAAGGCTACTACGTCTACACCGGCCTCGGCTTCTTCCGCCAACTCCCCGCCGGCGTCCCCGGCGCCTACCGCCTCTTCGCCAACCTCATCTCCCTAGGCCAAAAGTAGGGCGGACTTCAGTCCGCCCCCTTGGATGCGCAAACGTCTCCCCCGAGTTCGTGCCATTTTTAGCCACAAAAAGTCACAAAAATTTCTCCCCCTCCGTCCACCCCTCCCGCGCGCCCATAGGCGCTCCTTGCATCTCGCCGCAGCCAGCCGCCCCTTTGCGCCTCTTTGTGGCCATCCCTCCGACCTTCCGATCTCCCTCCGAAATCCCCGATTTCAGATTCACGATTCCAGATCCTAGATTTCCGCCTCCCGCCTCCCGACTCCCTCTTCCCCCGACCCTTCCGCTTCCACCATTGGTGTCCATCCATGCCCTCCATGGCTAAATTTCCCCTAACCTAAAACGTGTCGCCGTCGCCCTCCACACCTCCCGCCGCGCCCAACCCGCCGCATCCCGCGCCCACCCCGCCGCCCCACGACGAGGCTCCCGGCGTCCCCGGCTTCCGCACTTGGCGCGGCGTCTACCTCTTCGTGCTCGCCGTGTTCGTCGCGATCGTGATCGCCCTCACGATCTTCACCCGCGTCTACGCATGAACGCCCTCGATTGGTTCGTCCTCCTCGGCGCCGTCGTCGGCGTCGCCCTCTACGGCGCGTGGCGCACCCGCCACACCGACAACCTCAACACCTACCTCAAGGGCAACGCCACGACCAAGTGGGGCACCATCGGCATCTCCGTCATGGCCACGCAGGCCAGCACCATCACCTACCTCTCGCTCCCCGGCGTCGCCGCCGAGAACGGCATCGCCTTCATCCAAAATTATTTCGGCCTCCCCCTCGCCCTCATCGTCGTCTGCGCCGTCTTCCTCCCCATCTACCGCAAGCTCGGCGTCTACACCGCCTACGAATATCTCGGTCAACGTTTCGACCGCAAAACCCGCCTGCTCGGCGCCGGCATCTTCGTTCTCCAGCGCGGCCTCCAGTCCGGCATCACCATATACGCCCCCGCCATCATCCTCTCGACCGTCCTCGGCTGGCGGCTCGACCTCACCATCGTCTGCACCGGCGTCCTCGTCATCATCTACACGGTCACCGGCGGCAGCGCCGCGGTTAACCTCACCCAGAAATGGCAGATGGGCGTGATCTTCGGCGGGATGGTCACCGCCTTCGTCATCTTGCTCACCAAGCTCCCCGCCGACGCCATCCCCGTCGCCGGCGCCCTCGGCAAACTCCAGGCCATCGACTTCGACCCCGACCTCAAGGTCCGCTACACCGTCTGGAGCGGCATCCTCGGCGGCTTCTTTCTCTCGCTCTCCTACTTCGGCACCGACCAGTCCCAGGTCCAGCGCTACATCGGCGGCGCCGGTCTCCGCGAGGGTCGCCTCGGCCTCATGTTCAACGCGCTCCTCAAGATCCCGATGCAGCTCTTCATCGTCATGCTGGGCGCGCTCCTTTTTGTCTTCTACCAGTTCCAGCCCCACTCGCCCATCGTCTACAATCAGACGCAATGGCAGCGCCAGCTCGCGGGCCCGCAGGGCCCCGCCCTCCGTGCCCTCGACGAAAAACACGCCGCCCTCCACGCCGTGAAACAGGAAAAACTCCGCGCCTGGACCGCCGCCGAAAATTCCGCCGACCCCGACCCCGGCGCCATCGCCACCGCCCGCAACGCGCTCCTCGACGCGCAGAAAGCCGCCGACGCCGTGCGCAAAGAAGCCCGCGCCGCCCTCCAAGCCGCCGATCCCTCTACGAGGAAAACCAAGGATTCCGACTACGTCTTCATCAACTTCATCCTCACCCAGCTCCCGCACGGCGTGATCGGCCTGCTTATCGCCGTGATGTTTGCCTCCGCGCTCTCCTCCAAAGCCGGCGAGCTCAACGCCCTCGCCACGACCAGCACCATCGACCTCTGGCGCACCTTCCGCCCGCTCGCCGCGCACGACGAGTCCCGCAACGTCCGCGTCGCCAAAACCTTTACCGCCGTCTGGGGCCTCTTCGCCATCGGCTTCGCCCTCTTCGTGAGTTTCGCCGAGAATCTCATCGAGGCCCTCAACATCGTCGCCTCCATCTTTTACCCCGCGCTCCTCGGTGTCTTCGTCGTGGCGTTTTTCCTCAAGCACGTGAAGGGCACCGCCGTCTTCTGGGCCGCCCTCGCCGCGCAACTTGTGGTCATCGCGATCTTCTTCCTCGGCAAAGTCTACCCCGCCCATGAGATCGGCTACCTCTGGCTCAACCCCATCGGCTGTTTCACCTGCGTCCTCTTCGCCGTCGTCCTCCAAGCCCTCCTCCCCAAATCCGCCAAACCGTGATGGCCGCAAAAAGCACGAAGTTCCCTCCCCCTCCGTCCACATCGACCGCGCGCCTATAGGCGCTCCCTGCACTCCGCCGCAGCCAGCCGCCTCTTCATGTTTTTTGTGGCCAACCCGCCGAACTCTCAACCCGCCGAGATCCCCGATTCAAGATTCCCGATTCTAGATTCTAGATTCTAGATTTCCGATTCCAGATTTTAGATTCCCTCCCTCCCTCTCCCGCGCGCCTATCGGCGCCACCAAAACCCCTCCGCAGCCAAAAAAAATTTGCGCCTCTTTGCGGCCAACTCTCCGCTCCTTCCGCCTTTCGTGTCTTTCGTG
>JBDNFZ010000042.1:0-5579 GCA_041689555.1 Opitutaceae bacterium
GGGGCAACCAACGAGAAGCTGGTGGAAATCGAAGCCGCCATCCAAACGGCCACAGCCAAGCACAATGAATTTTTGAAAGAGCTGGGCCAGCCTCTGCTGCCAGGGATTCAATCCAGCTCGCCGAAAAAGTAGAAAGAACGCGGCGGATACTGCTCAGCCCTCGCGTTCTCCGTTTTGCCCCTTCGTCGCTGCACCCCGAGCGCGAGCCGCCGCTCGGCTGCGGTCGCCTTGCGCCGGGCCTAGCTCGCGGCGCGCAACCACACCCTGCGACATAAGCGACCTCCTGCTTTTCAAAAATGCGCGCGAAAAAACCTCCGTCACGGGCGAAGGGGAAAATTCAGACTCTCTAGGTATTACAGCAGGGGGGCCTATTGATCGTAACCCCCGATTGGGGGGGGGGCTCGGGCTAGTCCGTGTAACCTAAGGGCGCATTAAGTTACTGAACTTCTTTAAGCTTTTTGTAAGCCGCCACTTCAGAGCCGAGCCATGAAACAATTTATCCAAACATGCCGCGCAATGCTACGATTCGAGCGGCATCGCTTGAGCGTCGGCCGCGAGTTCAACGCCAAGGCCCGTGACCCAGCCGTGAACGTGAAACAAAATAGTAGTGCACATCCGGTGCACATCCTTTTCTAGCCTCAACTTTTAGGCCGCATTTTCCGCCTTACTAAGTATCTTTAATTATTGCGCTCCTTGGTTTTAGGAGAATGGGGCGGCCAACGGGATTCGAACCCGCGACCCCAAGAATCACAATCTTGTGCTCTAACCAACTGAGCTATGGCCGCCGTGCAGAGGGGAAGAAATTCGCGAGCCCGCCAACCGCTGTCAAGGCCGGGTTCCTCGCCGTCTCGCGCCGGGGTGAAACGGGAAGTGAAGCCGGTTTTCTTGCCGGTATCGGTCCCATCGGCGATCGGCGCGGAGGGTGCGGATCTGCCCGAAGCATGGATGTCGGGTAGGAGCAAATTTATTTGCGAGGATCGGCGGGACAACGAAGCCGACGGCGTGGGCGCGGGTCGCAAATGAATTTGCACCTACGGGCGCGGCACCCTCGAGCGGCTCGGTGAGGGCGGGGTTGATCGAGATTTAATGCGATCACGACGAAAGGGTGATTGCGGGCTTCGGCGGAAGGCCGGGGTATTGGCCACTGAGAGCGCAAAGGGACAAGGACTGCGGCGGGTTCGCGATTGCGCCGATAGGCGCGCGGGAGCACCGCGACGGAACCGGGGGGAATCCTGGTGTTGTTCGAGGCTAAAAATCCGTGCCGGGCGGGAATGGCCGGGGTAGGAGCAAATTTATTTGCGAGCATCGGCGGGCCAAAGGATCGGCGGGACAACGGCGCGCGGTCGCGGGCGCGGGAGGGTTCATTCCATCGGACCGTGCCCGGCGTGGTCCGATTTGTTTAGCGCAAAGCCAAGGTGTTCTTTCTCGAAAACTTACCCTCTCAAAGGAACATCATCAATCGCTTCCTTCCGTCCACTCTGCCGCACAGGTGCCGATTTCACTTCCGGTTACACCCCTCGCGCCGCGCGAAAATCACGTCGTTTTTCCCTGCCGCAACCGGTCGAGAAACACCGCCACAATGATTACCAGCCCGATTATAATCTCCTGAAAATACGTCGGCCAACCCATCTGCTGGGATCCGTTCCGCAGCACCGCCATGATCAACGCCCCGATCATCGAGCCGAGGATCGTGCCCACGCCCCCCTTGAGACTCGCCCCGCCGATGATCACCGCCGCGATGATGTCGAGCTCGAGTCCCACCGCCACCGTCGGGTCGCCTTGCCTGAGGCGCGACAGTTGAAACACCCCGGCCAAGCCGAAAAACGCGCCGGCCACCGTGTAAACCAGCACCTTCAAACGCGTCGTCGCGATCCCGCAGAGTCGCGCCGTCGCCTCGTTCGAGCCCAGCGCAAATATATGCCGGCCAAAGACCGTGCGGCGTAAAACCAGCGCGGTCGCCAACGCCAGCCCCACCGCCACCCAAACCCCCGTCGGCAACGCCCGACCGAATGGATCGGCCGTCGTCATCCACCCGTTGATCGGCGAGGTGTCGTAGTTCACCGTCTGGTTGTCGGCCATCCATTTGGCCGAGCCGCGCGCCACCCCGAGCGTCCCGAGGGTGATGATAAAGGGCGTCATCCGCAGCCCGGCGATGGCCGAACCGTTGAGCAGGCCGATCAACGCCCCGGTCGCTACGACGGCGATCAACACCGGCAGCGGCGCCCACCCGCGCTGGATCAGTTGCGCGCCCACCACGCTGGTCAGCGCGATACTGGATCCGACCGAGAGATCGATGCCGCCGCTCACGATGATCAGCGTCATGCCCAGCGCGCCGATCGCCACGATCACCGTCTGCGTGAAGATGATTTTGAAATTGTTATAAGTGAGGAAAAACTCCCGCGTTTCCGCAGGAATGGAGAAGAGGCCGATCACGAGGACCAGCCCGAGAAAAGGTCCTCCTTTGGCCAGCAGGTTCTTGGCGGTTTCCTTCAGCATAAAGTCGGTGCGGCACTGCCGGTGGCGACACGCATGATCGAGGCCTCGTCCCAATCGGACCGGGGGCGCACCTCCGCCAGTTCGCCGCGGCACATGACGCCGATGGTGTCGCAGAGCCCGAGCAATTCCGGGAGATAGGAGCTCACGACCACGACCGCCTTGCCCGCCGCCGCCAGTTCGTCGACCAGCGCGTAAATCTGCGCCTTGCTGCCCACATCGATCCCACGCGTGGGCTCGTCCAAAAGGAAGATTCTCGCGGGGTGCTCCAGCAATCTTGCGAGGGCCACCTTCTGTTGGTTGCCGCCGGAGAGTTGGCCGATCGCCTGCGCGCCCCCGAGGCACTTCACCTGCAAACGCCCGATCCAGTCTTGCGCGACCGTCTCTTGCCGCCCCGCATCGATCCAACCGAACCGCGAAAACGCCGCCAGCTTCGGCAGGGTGAGATTGTCGGCGATGGAAAGATTTAACATCAGCCCCTCCTCCTTGCGGTTCTCGCTGAGAAAACCGATGCCCTGCCGCCAACGTAGCTGCGGGCTCGAGCCGCGTTCGGGTGCGTTGACGACACAGACTTCCCCGGCGGTGAGCTGATCGAGACCAAACATCGCGCGCAGCAGGTCCGTGCGCCCGGCGCCGATGAGCCCGCCCAACCCGAAGATCTCGCCGGCCCGCAGCTCCAGCGAGGCCCCGCGCAGACGCGGCGCGCTCGCGGCCGCCTTCACGGACATGACCGGCGCACCGAACGTGCGGGGCGTGCGCGGGTAGAGGTCTTTGACTTCGCGCCCCGTCATCAACGTCACGATCTGATCGAGGCTGGCCTCGTCCATCTTCCCCCGCCCTACCGTTTCCCCGTCCTTCAGAACCGTGAAACGGTCCGCGATGCGTCGGCACTCTTCCAGAAAATGGCTGATGTAGATCACGCTCACGCCCTGTGCCTTCAGCCGCAGGATCGTCGCAAAGAGGTTCTCCGTGTCGGCGCGGGTGAGGCTGCTCGTCGGCTCGTACATGATGAGCACCCGCGGCTTGATGAGCAGCGCCCGCGCGATCTCGATCACCTGCTGTTCCGCGATGGAAAATTCTCCCGCGGGCCGCTCCAGGTCGAGCGTCTCGTGCCCGAGTTGCGCCAGCGCCGCGCGCGCCCGCTCCGTCGCCGCGCGCGCATCGATCCAGCCAAGGCGCGCGGATTCTGCCCCGAGCAAGATATTTTCCCGCGCGCTCAGGTGCAGCGCGAGGTTCAGCTCCTGATAGATCATCGCGACCCCTTTCAGCCGTGCGTCGTGCGGATTCTCCGGTTCGTAGGCGACACCGTTGAGCGTCATCGCGCCCGCATCCGCCCGGTGCGCGCCGCTGAGGATTTTCATCAGCGTGCTCTTGCCGGCGCCGTTCTCGCCGATGATGGCGTGGACCTCGCCGGGCGCGACACTCAGCGAGACGCGCTTGAGCGCGCGCGTCGCGCCAAAGCTCTTTTGGATGCCCTCCAGACTCAGGCAAACGGCGGCCATCTCACTTCAGATACTTCGCGAGGGGCGGATTGACGATGTCGGCCATGGCGGGATCGTTAAAATTTTCGTTCGTCACGAAACCGACGCCCGTGTCGATCTGCGCCGGCACCTTTTCGCCCCGCAACGCGGCGACGATAGTCTTCACGCCGAGGTAGCCCATGTTGAGCGGATTTTGCACGACCAGACCATCGATGTGGCCGGCCTTGAGGCCGGCGTTGAGCGTCTCGCCCGAGTCGAAGCCCACGAACTTGACCTTGCCCGCGAGTCCGGCGTCGCGCAGCGCGAGCAGCATCCCGGCGGTGGTGGACTCGTTGCAGGTGTAGATGCCGTTCACCTCGCGACCGTGCCGGCTGAGGAGATTTTCGGAGGCGGCCTTTGCGGTGTCGCGCGTGGCCCCGCCGTGCTGCTCGGTCGAGAGCAGGCGGATGGCCGGAAAGTCCTGTTTCATCACTTCCAGGAATCCGGCTTCACGCGCTTCGGTGCTGGCCGAGCCCACCTGGAGCCGGAGCATGATCGCATTCCCCTTGCCCCCCATGAGACGCCCGAGATTGCGCGCCGCGATACGGCCGCCTTCGCGATTGTCGGTCGAGACGAAGCTCGTGATCGCCTTCGTATCCAACCCCGAATCGATGATGACCACCGGGATTTTGCCCCGCGCCGCCATTTCCACCGGCGCGACCAGCGCCCGCCGGTCCAAAGGCGCGAGCACGATGCCGTTCACCCGCCGGCCGACAAAATTCTCCACCACCTGCACCTGCTGCTCCCGGTCGTCTTCCTTCAGCGGGCCTTTCCAAATCACGTTCACTTGGATCCCTTTCTCCGCCAGCTCCAGCTTGGCTTTCATGGCTCCGGCGTGGATCGATTTCCAAAATTCGTGGGTCGTGCCTTTCGGGACGACCGCAATCTGGTAGGGCTCGGCAGCCGCGGTCGCGGCCGCAGTGGCGAGAAAGGCAAGAAACGTAAGCAGGTTGTTTTTCATGGGGAAGTCGGGGGAACCGCGCCTGACGCAGAATGAACCTCCGCACCGCGGCGATCACGCAGTTTCCGAACAGTTAGCTTAACTCGTCAACCTCGCCGCGAACATGGATACTTCCGGCGGTCGGATGCACAATCTCGGCCTGCCACACCGGCCGGCAGCAACCGCGCCGTCTCTCTCCGTGCTCGCGGTCGCGCGGTCGGGTCGTTTGCTGGGGCGATGTTCTGGTTGAAGAAATTCGTCTCCTTCTGGCTGATGCCGCTCCCGCTGTGCCTGACCCTGCTCATTCTGGGCTTGGTCTTCTTGCTCCTGACGCGCCGCACACGCCTGGGCCGCGGGCTGCTCATCACGGGCGTCGTCCTGCTCGGGCTTTTTAGCAACAAACTCGTGAGCACGTGGCTGGTCCACCCCATCGAGGCGACGTATGCGCCGATCCCCGAGATCGTCGCCGGGACCGCAATTCCCGCCGAACTCGCGCGCTGCCGCTATGTGGTCGTCCTCGGCAGCGGCCACCATCAGGCCACCGGCGTATCTGCAAACAACCAGCTGTCGGATTCCGCCCTGGCACGCATCGTCGAGGGCGTGCGGTTGCTGCGCGTCCTGCCCGA
>JBDNFZ010000043.1:0-3946 GCA_041689555.1 Opitutaceae bacterium
CAGGTAGGGCGCGAGCGACATGTTTTCCATGCCACCGGCGACGGCGAACTTCCCCATCTGGCTGCCGAGAAAAAGCGAAGCCCCGATGACGGTCTGCATCCCCGAGCCGCAGACCTTGTTCACCGTCGTGCAGCGGACCGACGTCGGCAGTCCGCCGTAAATGGCGGCTTGGCGGGCGGGCGCCTGCCCGTGCCCCGCCTGCAGCACGTTGCCCATCAGGCAGTCGGTGATATCGGCGGGATCGACGCCGGCCTGCGCGACCGCGCCTTTGATGGCCGCCGCGCCGAGATGCGCGGCCGGAACGGAGCCGAGCGCGCCTTGGAAGGAGCCGATCGGCGTGCGGGTGGCCGAGAGGATGACGATGTTAACCATAACGTAAGGCGGGACCGGTGTTTTTCAAAGCGTCGCCGGCTTCACTCCGATTCCCGCTCCCTCGCGGGCTTATCGTGCGCGATGCCCCGAAGGGCAAGCAGACCGATGATCGCCCGGTCACGTTCTTGGATCAGTTCTTGCAGAGAGCGGCCTGCGATTTCCTCTTTTACCCCTTGGATAATCTGCGACTGCAACGCGGGTGACAGCACCGGCTGTCCGAGATCCTCCCACATCCGGGAGAAGGGCGCAGCGAGATGCTGCATGAAATGCTCGATGCCGCCATGACCGCCGCCGAGGTGAAACGTGAGGTTGGGCCCCATCACGCCCCAGCGCAGTCCCGGGCCCCAACTTACGGCCGCATCGACATCGGCGACACTCACGACCCCCTCGGCAACGAGGTGCACCGCCTCACGCCACAACGCCGCCTGCAGTCGGTTTGCCACGTGCCCGCAAACCTCCTTTTCCAGCCGGATGGCTTTTTTTCCCATTCGAATGTAGAAGGCCATCGTGCGCTCGATGGCTGCAGGCGAAGTTTTTTTCCCTCCCACGACTTCGACCAACGGGATCAGATGAGGCGGATTGAACGGGTGGCCAATGACGCAGCGTTCCGGGTTCCGACAACCGGTCTGGATCACACTCATAACTATGCCGGATGTGCTTGAGGCCAAGATGACCTCGGACGGCGCGATCGCGTCGAGTTCAGCAAAAATGCGAATTTTGTAATCCTCCCGTTCCGGTCCGCTTTCCTGCACGAAATCAGCACCGGAGACTGCCCCGGCGAGGTCATTTGAAAAACTCAAGCGGTCCGGCGAAGCGCCGGGCGCCAAGCCGAGCTTGGTTAAAACGGGCCAGACTTGTTCAACGTATTGCCGGAGGTCGCGCTCGGCGTTCGGCGCGGGATCGGTGGCAGTGACCTCAAGACCGCGGGCGAGGAAATGAGCCGCCCAGCTCGAGCCGATAAGTCCGGCGCCGACTATTGCCACCCGGGTAATTCCGTCGTCCGTTTGCACAGCGCATTTGTGGGTGATCGCCCGGTGGTGCAGCAAGCCTACGCTTGTCGGGCGATTTGCGCGGGTAAGCCGAAGCACCGACCAACCCTAACGCCGATGTTCATTCGGGTTCGGCAGGAGGAATAGGCCGGGTTCTCGCGCGCCCTTCGCCTCGAAATAAGTTCCGTTAGCGGATTGAGGTCAAAGTGGCTCGGACGACGATCATGAATCAAAGTCCGGCGAACTCCGCCGGGATCGAGGGGGCTCATTACTTCGGCTACTTCTGGAGAGGGTGTTCGGGTTTTTACGCACTGCTTTCGCTCCGAGACTTGCCTTCCGTGGGCGCAACCGATTGATAATTTTTTGAGTGATCGCGCAATCCCCCCAATACAAGTGGATCTTGGTTGCTGTTCTTTTCGTCGTCTCCGCGCTGAATTATGCAGACCGAATCGCTCTTTCGGCCGTCTTTCCGCTTCTGCGCCAGGATTTAGGACTGACCGATCTTCAGCTGGGCCTTATTGGCAGCGCGTTTCTATGGGCCTATGGCATCGGCTGCGCGATCTCGGGGTTCCTAGCGGATCGGTTCTCCCGCAGCCTCCTCATCGTTGCGAGCCTCGCGCTTTGGAGTCTTGCGACGTTGGTTGTCGCCTACGTCGAGAGTTTCCAACAGCTGATGTGGGCGAGAGTGGCCCTGGGCGCAGCGCAATGCCTTTACATCCCCGCCACCTTGGCGTTGATCGCCGATCATCACGGTCCGGCGACGCGCGGAACGGCGATCTCGACGAACCTCGCCGGGATGAGCATCGGACTCATCGCGGGCGGAACGTTCGCCGGCTACGTCGCGCAGACCTGGGGGTGGCGCAATGCGTTTCTGTTTCTCGGCGGTCTCGGACTGGCCGTGGCGGTGGTGGCCGGATTCCTCGTGCGCGACTCGGTAGAGGCCGCCCCCGAAACACCCGATTCCGTCGAGAAGGTTTCTCTGAGGGCGAATCTCGCACTTCTGTTGCGGACGCGGACATACCCTATGATTCTCCTGCAGGGAATGTCGTCTTCCGCGGGTGTGTGGATGTTTTGGAACTGGCTGCCGCTCTACTATCAGGAGACCTTTCAGATGAGCCTAGCTGGGGCGGGATTTTCCGGAACGTTCATGCTCCAGGCCACTGCGATGGTGGGAATCCTCATTGGAGGATTCGCATCCGATCGCTTCGGCAAGACCCAGCCCAGACGCCGCGCGCTCGTGATGTCACTGTGCTATTTCTGCGCCGCGCCATTCCTCTTGGTGTTCCTGATCGAGCCAAGTTACCTGCTTTTGAGCGTGTGCATTGCGGTGTTCTCATTGGTGCGCACGATCGGACAGGCGAACGAAAATCTGATCCTCTGCGATCTGCTGCCGCCACGCGTTCGCTCCACGGCCCTTGGAATCTTTCTGTTGTGCAACGTAGGGGCCGGCAGCGCGGCCATTCTCGTGGCCGCTTGGCTTAGGGGATCGCTCGGCCTGAGCTTCGCCTTTTCCTGCATCTCTGGGCTGGTGATGATCTCCGCCTTCGCGGCTCTCGCAGGTTACTATCTCATGCCGGGCGACTTGGCCAGAACGGCTGCGCGTTTCGAGGGACCCCGTGCGCGGCAGACAATTGACTGACAGGAACTGGATTACCAGCGAAGTCATGGGAATTGATGCGCCCGGGTGTGATTAATTCTGTGCGTGAGGCAGGGAGGCCCAGTAAGCGGCCCAGCCACCATTGGCGCGGACGACGCGGGCATGGGCCATAGCGGCGGAGTTGGATCGGAGCCAGGCGGCGCCGGGGAGTTTGAGGCGTTTTTGGAGGACGTGTTTGTGGCCGCTCTCGATGAGGCCGGAGCCGATGGGCAGGCCGCGGGCGAGGGCGGCCGGGTGGGCGAGTTGGTCACTGCGGTTGGCGAGATAGCGGTGGGCGGCGCGGAACGGGGCGGCGGGCGCGGGCGTGGCGGCGGGTTCGCGGCGCGCGGCCAGCGCGGCGATGACGGCCGCGGCCCGGCCTTGGCAGAGGGCCGCCTTTTGCCGGGAAAGGTAGTCGGCCTCGCCGGCCCGAGCGGCGGCGGCGAGATAGCCGCCGACGTGACAGAGGTCCAGGAGGTAGCGGCCGGGCACGCCGAAGCCGGTGCGGGCGAGGCCGGCGATCCATTCGGCGCCGTCGCCGAGGGCATGGATGTAGGTGGAGGCGGCCCAGCCGGCTTGGCGGGCGGCGTGCTGCCATTGCCCGCCGACTTCGCCCAGATCGCCGAAACTGACCGCGTAGTGCGCGTGAGCCTGCCCGGCGGCTTGCGCGGCCAGCAGCCGGACTTCGCGGTAGGCGACCCTGCGGAGTTTGCGGGGATCACCGGGGCCGGGGCAAACTCCACTTGTGGGAGCGGCGTGCCGCCGGCTTGAACGACGAGGGCCGCCGCTCCGGCGGCTGGCAGGGTGCGCACCGGCGCGCGGGCGAGTTGGCGCCCGGCGAGCGCACGCGCGTGGCGGAGCGTCAACAGCCGAAGGGTGCTCGGGGACAACGTGACGCCGTGGTGCTCGTCGAGCCGGGCGGCGGCACGGCCGAACGGTTCTTCCAGCG
>JBDNFZ010000044.1:0-1018 GCA_041689555.1 Opitutaceae bacterium
TCCTTGAAAAACTGCGGGAGATAAAAATTTTTCCGGCCGTTGAAACTCTGTTGGTCGAAATCCATGGCGCGGATGCGGACCTGCCAGTCGTCGAAATCGGGCGTGAGCAAGACGACGAAGTTGTAGCTGCGCATATCGCCGAGGAGGCGGACGAAGCAGCGTTCGTTGAACTTCACGAGTTCCTTCGCGACGCGGATGGGGCGCAACTCGGGCCGGTGCAGCCAGTCGTCGATGAACTGATCGCCGGGCAGGCCGATGATGTGTTCCTCGATGAGGGTCGAGCCGTGGGTGATAAAGTTGAGGCGGTTGGGCGAGAGAAGGTGCTCGAGTTCGAGACCGTAGAGGCGGGAGGCGTCGGCTTTTTTGACGTAAAAGTAGTCCTGATTGTCGTTGTAGGCGTTGACGATGCGGATGCGGAACGGAGTGGAATTTCCGAAGGTGCAGTAATCGACGCGGTCGACGTAGAGGTGGCTCATCACGGAGAGGTCGCCGTCGACCTTGAGAAGGGCGTAGACCTGCTTCAGGGCCTCGTTGAGTTCGCGCATTTCGGCGGCGTCGTAGATCACGGTGTCCCAGAGCGTGGGCACGCCCTTGGCGTCGGTGAGGGGAATCACCTCTTGAAAGGCCCGGAGACGCTCGTAGGTGACGGAGAGGTCGCGTTCGCGTTTGTAGCGGCGGAGGTAGCCGAGGAGGTCCGGGCTGACGGGGAACGGGGGCTTTTTCCGGGTCGCGACGTTGGGCATGGCGCCAGCGTGAGGGCGGTATGTGGCGAAGCAACGCTCGGCAAAACGATCCCGGCGAGGACTTCCGCAGAAAGCATGCGCTTCCGCCGTCGGCAGATCACCGCGAGCGTTTGTCACGTATTACGTGACAAACGGCTGGAGTTTGGCCCTGACTAGACGCCTACCGTTAGAAGCGAGAAGAGCCATTTTTTGGACGCATTTTTTGATTGGACAAGCATCTAGTTATATATCTAGATGTCAAGTATGGGTTATCCAACCAAGGTCCAGCTCATCGA
>JBDNFZ010000045.1:0-4250 GCA_041689555.1 Opitutaceae bacterium
GGGGGCGGAGCTGACGACGGGGTTGTGGGCGGGATCGATCCTGATCGTGGCGCGGGGCTTTGAGCCGGCGACGGCGGCGATGGCGACAGCGGCGTATTACGGTGCGATCACGGTCGGGCGGATCGCGAATGGCTTTGTGGTGGACCGCTGGGGCAACCGGCGGTTGGTCGGGCTGGGCGTGATCGTGGGGATCGGCGGGGCCTTGCTGTTCACGGTGGCGTCATCGGTGTCCTTGGCGACGGTGGCCCTGGTGCTGATGGGGCTCGGTTTTGCGCCGGTCTATCCGGGGTTGATGCACGAGGTGCCGCGGCGGTTCGTGCCGGCGGCGGTGCAAACGGTCATCGGGCGGCAGGCGGGCGCGGCGGGTATCGGCGCGGCGATCATGCCGGCGGTGGCGGGGGCGGTGGCGGGGAGCGCGCTGGAGACGATTCCGTGGCTGATCGTGGGGTGCGCGGTCGCGCTGCTCGTGGCGATCCGGAAGCTCGACCGGATTTCGTAGCGCGGCGTGCGGGCGCAAAAAAGGCCGGGCGCGCGGGGCGGCCGGCCAGTGAGGGAGACGAAGGACGGGCTCAGCTCTTCACGCTCGCGAGATACTTCAGGACGTTGTTGGCCTGCTCGGAGGTGACGCCGGTATCTTTGTAGATGATCTTGCCGCCTTTGATGAGGTAGGCTTCGCGGCTGGCGAACATCATGGCGGACTGGCCGAAGGCTTTGAGGACTTTCTTGTCGGTGTCGGCGAGCAGCGGGAAAGGGAAATTGTTCACATCCTTGAACTCTTTCTGCTTCTCCACGGTGTCGGTGCTGACGCCGATGATGGCGACGCCCTTGGCGGTGAGTTCGGCGTTGGCGTCACGGAGGGAGCAGCCCTGCTTGGTGCAGCCGCCGGTGAGGGCCTTCGGATAGAACCACACGAGGGTGTAGGCGTTCTTGGCGTAGACGTCGGCGAGGTTGAGCGAGGTGCCGGCGTCGGTGGTGGCGGTGACGACGGGAGCGGCGTCGCCGACCTTGAGAGGCGCGGCGGAGGCGGCGGAGGTAAACATGGCGAGGAGGGAGGAGAACACGAGGAGGGGACGGAGTTTCATGGCGAAGCGGAACGTAAGGACGGGGGCGGCGGATGCAAGCGGGGCGATCTTTTCGGGGCGCGCGCGGAGTTTGTGGTGGTTCGCGCCGGCTTCTGTAGGCCGCTCGCTTGCGAGCGCCCGGCGCCCGGAGCGCTCGCAAGCGAGCTGGCCTACCGCCAACGGGCAGATGCACCGATCGTTTCGGGGCAGACGCGGTTTGACTGGATTAAGAATTCGGGCGTGCTCTCCAATGTTCGGCCAACCCTCACGACCATGATCCCACGTCTCATTCTCGCACTTGTTTTATCCGGTTCCATCGCGTTCGCCGCCACCAAGGGCCCGAAGCCGGCACATATCGCCATGGGCGCCGAAGTCGCCATCGCCGACTACGTCGTCGCGGGCAAGACCACCGTGTTTGATTTCACGAGCGATTATTGTCCGCCGTGCCGGGTGATCGCTCCGAAGCTGGATAAACTCCACGCGGCGCGTGCCGACGTGGCAGTCGTGAAGGTCGATATCAACCGGCCGGGCGTGAAGGGCATCGACTGGAAGTCTCCGGTCGCGGTGCAATACGGGATGCGATCGATCCCGCACTTCAAAGTCTACGGACCCGACGGCAAACTTGTCGCCGAGGGCAAGGCCGCGTGGCCGCTGGTGCAGAAGATGCTGAAGTAGGGCCGTCGACCGAGGGATTCGGCGACGCTCAGGCGAGCACCTGTTCGGTGGTGGCGTCGAAGAGGTGGGCTTGGGCGAGGTCGAAGCCCACGCGGATTTTTTGGTCGGGCGTGAACTTGTCGGTCGGGCCGACGCGGGCGATGAAACTCGCCGCGCCGGTCGTTAGGTAGAGGTAAGTCTCGGCGCCCATGGGCTCGGCGACCTCGACGGTGACCTCCGCGGTAGTGCCGGGCGCGGGGATCGCGTCGGCGGGCACCTCGTGAAGATTCTCGGGACGGATGCCGAAAATGATCGGCTTGCCCGCGTGCGCGGCGGCGCGGGCGGCGAGCGGGCCGGTGAACGCGAGCGTGACGGGGGCGCCGGCGGGGTTGGTCTCGACGAAGGTGAGGGCGGCGCCGGCGCGTCGGATGACGCCTTTGAAAAAGTTCATCGGCGGGGAGCCGATGAAGCCGGCGACGAAGAGGTTGACGGGGCGGTTGTAGAGCTCGAGCGGCGCGGCGACTTGCTGTATGCGGCCGTCCTTCATCACGCAGATGCGGTCGCCCATGGTCATCGCCTCCACCTGGTCGTGGGTGACGTAGATCATTGTCGCGCCGAGGCGGGCGTGGAGCTTGGAAATCTCGGTGCGAGTGGAGACGCGCATCTTGGCGTCGAGGTTGGAGAGCGGCTCGTCGAAGAGGAACACCTTGGGTTTGCGGACGATGGCGCGGCCGACGGCGACGCGCTGGCGCTGGCCGCCGGAGAGGGCCTTGGGCTTGCGGTCGAGGTAGTCGGTGAGGCCGAGCATGGCGGCGGCCTCGCGGACGCGGGCGTCGATCTCGGGCTTGGGGAAATTCCGCAGTTTCAGGCCGAAGGCCATGTTGTCGTAGACGCTCATGTGCGGGTAGAGCGCGTAGTTTTGGAAGACCATGGCGATGTCGCGGTCCTTGGGGAGGACGTGGTTTACGACCCGTTCGCCGATGCTGATGGAGCCGGCGGTGATTTCCTCGAGGCCGGCGATCATGCGCAGGGTGGTGCTCTTGCCGCAGCCGCTGGGACCGACGAGGACCATGAATTCGCGGTCGCGAATCTCGAGGCAGATCCCGTGGACCACCTTCACGCCGGGACCGGATTTCTCGGGGTAGATTTTGACGAGGTTTTCGATGCGGACGGCGGCCATGGGCGGAAGGGGGGAGGGCGGAGGCGTGAGGCTTGAGGCGTGGGGCGTGAGGCGTGAGGCGGGAGGCTAGCCCTTGATGGCGCCGGCGGAGAGGCCTTTGACGAAGAGCCGCATGGTGAAGAGGAAAATGACGATGAGCGGGACGGCGGCGACGAAGTAGGCGGCCATGATCTGGCCCCAGTTTTTCACGTATTCGCCGTCGAGGTAGATGAGGCCCACGCCGAGGGTGAAGAGCTCTTTGTCGCGGAGGATGATGAGGGGGAGGAGAAATTCGTTCCAGAGCTGGAGGAACGAGAGGATGGCGAGGGTGCCGATAATCGGGGCGGCGAGCGGGAGGACGACGGTGCGGATCTGCTGGAGATGCGAGGCGCCGTCCATCTCGGCGGCTTCGAAGAGATCTTTGGGCAGGTCCTCGATGAAATTGCGGAGGACAAAAATGTTGAAGACCTGGCCGCCGGCGATGCCGACGACGATGAGGGCCCAGAGGGAGTTGAGGAGGCCGAGGTCCCTGAGGAGCATGAAGAGCGGCACGATGTTGGCGACGCCGGGCAGGAGCATGAGGAGCAAGAAGGCGGACCAGAGCAGGCCGGAGAACGGCATCTTGTAGCGCGCGAAAAAGTAGGCGCCGAGGATGGCGAGGCCGAGCGTGCCGACGGTGCCGCAGACGGCGACGAAGACGGTGTTGGCGATGTAGGGGCCGATGAGCTTGAGGCCGAAGAGCCAGTTGTCCCACTGCCACGTCGAAGGGTGGGTAGGGAGCCAGGGGTTTTGGATGAAGGTGGCGTTGGTCTTGAAGGAGACCTGGAACATCATGTAGAGCGGTAACAACTCGACGGCGACGACGGCGAGGATGAAGAGGTGTTTGGGCCAGTCGCGGCGGGGCGCGGAGCCGGAAGCGAGGGCGGCGGGCGGGCTCATTTTTCGACGCGGACGTAGCGGTTGTTGACCCACGTGAGGGCGAGGATGAAGACGAAGAGCACGAGCCCGATGGCGCAGGCGTAGCCGAATTCCCCGGCGATGAAGGCGCGATTATACATCCAGAGTCCGGGCACCATGCCGCGGCCGCCGGGACCGCCGGACTCGCCGAGAAGTAGAAGCATGAGGCCGTAGCCTTGGAGCGTGGCGACGATGAGCAGGACGAGGTTGAGCCGCACCTGGGTGAGGATGAGCGGGAGCTCGATGTAGAAGAATTTTCCGATCGGGCCGATGCCGTCGAGTTCGGCGGCCTCGTAGATCTCGGAGCTGATGGACTGGAGGCCGGCGAGATAGATGAGCACGCCGACGGCGCCGATCCACGGGAAGCCCCAGATGAAGAGAGAGGGCAAAATCAAATCGGGCTGGGACAACCAGCCGAC
>JBDNFZ010000046.1:0-2703 GCA_041689555.1 Opitutaceae bacterium
ATTGGTCAACCAAAGCGCCTGCGCGTGGGCGGTGGTTCTCACCCCGGTCGGTAGCCGCGAGCTGCCCGCCGTCCCCGTTCCCGTCGGTGCCACCGTCACCGTCAACCTCACCGCCGGGCCTTACTCGCTTTCACAAACGGCTCTGTCTGGCTTCACCGGCCCCGACCGCTCCCGCCTGCTCACCGTGAACTTCGCGGCGGGCGAGTCCTACCGATGGCCGCTGGCCACGCTCCTTCACGGCGCTCCGGAAGCCCCGCCATGAGTTCGCCCGCAAACGGACCCAAACGCGTCGTCGTCGAACTCCGCTTCGACGTTTCCCTGCCTCCGCCGCCGCTTGTCGCGGGCCGCGCCCTCCATCAATACTGGACGCTGCTCGCCCCTCATTTCCGCGGCGTCTTCCTCCCGCCCCAATGGCGGGCCGATGGCACCGGCGTCGGTTGGTCCTGGCGCGAGCCTCTGGCGTCTGCGGCTTTCGCCCCCGCCGATCTTTCCACGGTGCGCAAACGCCTCGCCGGCGCCCTTCGCTCCTTCACCGATGCCGTCGAGGACGCGCCCGCCGGCCGGGAATCGGCCCGCGAACAAGTCGCGGGCGTCCATCGCCTGATCACCGCCACCGTCGACCGTCTCATCGCGGCTCCCGACGACGGCCTCGCGCGCCACCTCGTCCGCACCGATTCCGGCCTGCTCCTCCACAGTTGGGGCCTCGCGACCGCGCTTTCGCCCTCGGCTTCGGATCCGTCCGCTGCCTCGGCTCTCAAATCTTCCCCATCCGCCAAGCCCGCGTCTGCGGTAGAGACCGAAAAAAACCAACGATCACGCCGGCATCGCCTCGTCGCCTCCGTCGCACTTCTCTTGCTGCTTCTGCTCGGTGGTTTTCTCTGGCGCCGGTCAGGCGACGTTTCTCCCATCACTTCCACGCCCGCCGCCGACGGCACCACGTTTGCGTCGGGTGGCTCCACGCAACAGGCAACGGGCGAAGCGATCGCCGCCACGAACACCGAATCCGGTCGCAGTTTTTCGCCTGCCCGATCACGAGGCGAACTCACCTCACGCCTGCCGACCGGACGGGATCCGGCCGAAAGTTTCGTTCGCCCCGACCCGTCGCTGCCCTCGGCCCCCGATGGCCGACCAACGGCCGGAAGCGGACTCCCTTCAAATTCGAGTTCGCCGCCAAACTCGAACTCCTCGGGTTCGTCGCCCGCAGGCGCTTCCGCCTCGTCCTCGTCGTCGCCCGCAAACGCCGCGACCGCCGCCGCCTCGGCCGTTCCCGCAAACAAGACTTCCTCCCCGACGAGCAAGACTGCCGGCCCCGCCAAGTCGCCGCCCGCAAAGTCCCCACCCACCGCAACCATCGCGCCCCCGCTTCCTCCGGCCGCTCCCGCCGCCAACCCCGATCCCGCCCCACCTAAGCCCAACCCACCCGCGCCCCCGCCCAAGCCCTCGCGGCCGCCCGCCCTCCGAGACGATTCCGCACCGCCCGCGCCCGTCCCACCCGCAACCGCCGATCGGCCCGCGCTCGAGCCCGATTCACCTCCGGACCGCACCGACCCACCTCGCGACCTTCCCGTCCTTCTCGACCCTCCCATCGTCGCCCCTGCCGAACCCGAGCTCCACCCGACGCCGCCCATCAACGACCACCCTGAGCCCACCGCGACCCGCTCCGCCCCGGTCGAAAATCCGCTTCCAACCCGCCCGGAAACACCCGATCTGCCCGTTGCCTCCGCTTCCTCCTTCGGCCTTCTCGATGCGCCGTATCCCTCGCAGTCCGTCCCTCTCGTGGACTTTGCGCGCGTTCGAATCCAACCGTGGCAACTGCGCCTGCTCCGCGACTCCGTCGTGGCCACCCGGCCCGTTCGCAAAAGCGAGGTTCCCACCGTCGGCGCTCTCCGTAGCGACCTGCTAAACACCCGCCGAAGTCAGGTCCCCGCGGCTTTCCGCGCTCCGATCATGAGCTGCGGTTTCGTCATCGATCTCGGAGCCGCCGCCTTCGTCGGGCCGTTGCAGTGGCGCGACCCCGACGGGTCCCACCCTGCCAAGACCACCATCGCCGGGATGCGTGCCGAGCTTAGCTGGATCGACTCACGCTCGCCCGCTCGGTCGATCCGTGAACTCGTCGACGCGCAGGGCCGCATCCTCGCCCGCGCCGGCCGCGACGCCGACGGTGTCGCCACCCTCGCCACCGCCGCCAACGTCCGCGGATGGTTATGGCTCGCGCTCGCCAACGCCGCCAACGGTTCCGGTCGCTACGAATGGCAGGTTCTCCAAGGCGAGCCGTCGTCGCCCTCGTGGAGGACCGACGCCGAACACGCCCGGCTGGATCTCATCCCCGCACCCGGCGAGTTCGGTTCCCACCAACGCACCCTCGCCTTGCTCGACCCCGCGACGGGCTGGGCCCTCGTGACCGAGTTCACCCTCGCCACCGAATTCCAATAAAAGCAAAATTCCGCAGGAGAATGGCCGCAAAAAGGCACAGAAATCGCAAAAACCAGAATGGCGGGCTGAGCAACGAGGTCGGCAGACGCTTCGCCTCGCAGGTGAAGAACGCGCGGAAGATGAAACGAGATGGGCCGCGAGGTAGGAGCCTGCTTGCAGGCGATTCGGAATGCGGTCGGCCGGCGCGGCTGAAATCGCCTGCAAGCAGGCTCCTACAAAAAGCCGTTGTTCGTCTCAGCTCAAAAGCTAATCAGAATCATCTCTTAGCTC
>JBDNFZ010000047.1:0-1708 GCA_041689555.1 Opitutaceae bacterium
CTGCCACAAGTCCACGTGCTCGAGGCCGCCCTCCGCCACGCGATGCGCCGCCTCGGTGGGCCGCGATGCGGTCGCATCGTCCGCAATCACGATGCGTAGAACGCCGAAAAAAGCCGCGGTCCGCGCGATCGCCCCCAAATTGTGCGCGTTGCCGATCCGGTCGAGCACCAGCACCGTCTCGCGCGCCTTCGCCCACATCCGCACATGCTCCGCCATGGGTATCCGCAACGCCGGCGCCGCCACCACCGCGACGATCCCGCCGTGGTGAATCGAACCCGAAATTTTCTCCAACTCCGCCGGCGGCACGCAGCGGTAAACTTTTCTCGCCAGCGCCAGCGCCTTGCTCATCGCCCCGACTTGCCGACTCGTGGGCTCGTCGAAAAATAGCCGGAGGATCGATCCCGGATCGCGCTCGAACCGCGCCTTCACCGCCGCCAGCCCGCAGATTTTAAGTTCATCCCGCGCCGGCTCATTTCTCGGCCCGCGTGTAACCTTGCTCGCGACAGGCGCCGACGCAGCACCCGAACGGCCCACGAACGCGCTCAACGGTCGCGCCTGCGCGGCAGGACGGTGGCGAGAGTCGGGACGCGAAAATTGGGCCATGCCGCACGTTGAACCGGCCCGGGCCGCGAAACCAAACAAAACTTCGTCGGCGGCCAATCTCCTCCGCCATAGGGGCGTCGCTTGACGACGCCCGCGGGCGTCCGCAAGGGACGCCCCTACAAAAACCAGGAGCTTAAACTCTCTTCAGAACCCCTTGAAATGCTTCGGGTCTTCCGGGTCTTGATAGCGCGTGGTGTAAGTCTGGTTGCTCGCGGCGAGTTTCAAAAACACGTCCACGGGCACGATCTCCACGGGGCCGTCGAGTTGCTTGGTGATCTCGACGAGGCTGTTCACGTCGTTGGACTCGCGGACGTGGACCAGCAGGAAATACGGGCGCTTCGCGTTGATCGCGATCAGTTCGTTGAGGTCCGCCGCCACCTCGTCGCGCGGGCGGCGCGGGTCGACGTAGTAGTCGTAGGAAATCATCGCGCGCGTGTCGCGCAGGTCGCGCGTGCGCGCGGGGCCGTAGCCGTTGATGAAGCCGATCACATCGGGGAAGGCCGCGTAGTAACGGTCCACCGTCTCCTTGGTGAGGTCGGCGTTGCCCACGTTTCCGTCGGCGGCGGAGTTGTCCATGATCTCCAGGACGTGTTCGTCGAGCACCGCCATGAGCTTCCGCGCCTCGGCCATGAGCGGGCCAAATTTGTCGGCCGGGATGTGGTTCGGATAGAGGTAGCCCGGGCCGGAGAGTCCGCCGATGAAGGTGTCGTTCTTCGTCGCGCTCTCGTGGAAATATTCCAGCGCCGCCGGGGAGAACTTCGTCCAGTTCATCGTCACCTGCCAGCCGAAGGGCAGCTTGCCGCGGCCGGGCTTCGTCCACACGCCGATGCCGATGCTGTCGGACTGCACGAACGACAGATAGACTTTCTTCTCCGCCGTGAGTTTGGCGTCGAGGGCGACGCCGTGGTTGTTGGTGAACTTGAAACCCGGCGTGAAGCCGAACTGGCAGTTGAAACTCAGGTTCGGCAGATTGTGCAGGCCCTCCATGCGGAGGCCGAAGGTCGAGAGCAGGGTCGTGTGCTGCTCCTCGGTGTCCTTGGCGTAGGAGTGCCAGCCGAAGACCGTGCCGAGCGGGTCGAGCTGCGCGAAGAGTTCCTTGCCGAGC
>JBDNFZ010000048.1:0-10351 GCA_041689555.1 Opitutaceae bacterium
CATCGATTTTTCCACGACGGAGTCCGCCGCCTTGGCAAACAGGTCGCCGGGGTCGCTCGCGAGCGTGTAGGCGATCTTCTTTTTAACCGCGTATTTCAGGTGCGACGCGGGCGTATCACGGCTGATCGCGACAAGGTTGTAGCCGGCTTTTGCGAATTCGGCCGCGTGCGCCGCGAGCGAGTCGTTCTGTTTGTCGCAGGACCCGGTGTTGTTCTTCATGTAAACCGACACGATGGTCCGCCGGGTGAGCAGGTTCTTGAAGGCCATCTCTTTGGCTTCGCCTGCAACAACTACGGTCAGCTTGAAGTTGGTTTTGAGTTTCTTCCCCGGTAAGATCATTGGGCAACGACTGAGCGAAGGCCGCAAAAGGCGTCAAACGATCGTTACGATTATCTCGGGAAATCCTACGGATGCGGCTTTGACGAGCCGATAGAAACCTGCACGTTTCCCTGTCGATGAAGTCCGTCAAGGTCCCCGCATTGGAGCTTTTCCTCCACGAAATGATCCCCCTCGCCAAGGCGATGGGCGTCGGCGTGGAAGTCAGCGACGACCGCGCCCTGACGCTCACGGCCCCTAAGGAGCAAAACAAAAATTCGCTCAACACCGCGTTTGGTGGCAGCCTTGTTTCCCTCGCCACGCTCGCCGGCTACGGTGTTGTTTGGGAATTGATGAAGAACGAAAAAGGCGCCGAGAAACCCGAGTGGAGCATCGTCGTGAAGGAAAGCCGCGCCGCCTACCGCCGTCCCGTGATCGGCGATCTTCGCGCGATTTGCGAACGCCCGGCCCAAGCCGCCATCGCCGAATTCAAGGAAGCCCTCGCCCGCTACGGTAAAGCCAAGCTCAAGCTTCGCGCCCGCGTCGTCGAAAAAGGCGTGACCGCCGTCGATGTGACGGCGGCGTTTGTGGTGACGCGCTGAACGTGTGCCAAACGCTCAACGTTTAACGTTGAACGCTTGACGCCCAAGTTTCCCGAACTGCCGGCTGCGCTTTTCCCGCCACTTAAACGTTAAGCGTTGAGCGTTCGGCGTTCGGCGTTCGGCGTTTCTCCCGACCGCTCAGATGTGCTTCGAGTCCGCCTCGTCCTTTTTGACGTAGCCGCTGTCTTGCCGCTGGTGGTTCACGGCGTTCTTCTTGAGATAGGCTTGGTAGACATCGTCCGCAGTCATGCCGAGCGTCTGCGCGATCGAGATGAGAAAGTGAAACAGGTCCACGACTTCGACCTTGGCGTTCTGCTCGTCGAATTTCTGGTATTTCGCCCACCACTTCCACGGCACGCTGTCGATCAGCTCGGCCGTTTCCTGCTGCATGGCGCGCGTATAATTGAGGATCCACTTGGCTTTTTCCTCGTCGGTCGGAGGCGGAAGGCTGACGCCGATCCGCCGGTTCAACGCATCCTGCATCCGGAAAATTTCCTCGAGTTTGTCCATGGCGGCGACGCTGCGAATCCGCCCCACCGCTGGCAAGCCCGCCGTCCGCGACGTCCGCGACATCCGCAAGATTGACCGTGCGTCGCGCCGATGCTTCGCTTCCCCACGCTTTCCCACCCCATGCGTTACCCCCGCCGTCTCTCCGTCTTCCTCGCGATAGTTTGCGCCCACGTCGCCCCGTTCTCCTCCGCCGCCGAGGTAAAGCCGAACGTCATCCTGATCCTTGCCGATGACCTCGGCTTCGAGACCATCGGCGCCAACGGCGGCGAATCCTACCGCACGCCCGAGCTCGACCGCCTGGCCGCAGCGGGCGCGCGATTCACCCAGTGCTACGCGCAACCGCTGTGCACGCCCACCCGCGTGCAGTTGATGACCGGTCAATCGAACGTGCGGAACTACATCAATTTCGGCACGACGGATCCGACGCTCACTACCTTCGCGCACCATATTCAACGCGCGGGCTACCGCACCGCCATCGCGGGCAAGTGGCAGCTCGGCCGGGAAAATGGCCTCCCGCAAATCTTTGGTTTTCAAGAGTCTTACCTGTGGCAGCACACGCGCCGTCCGCCGCGCTACGCCAACCCCGGCATCGAGCACAACGGCGAGCCGCTCGACTTCAAAAACGGCGAATACGGCCCCGATCTCATCCACGGTTTCGTGCACGACTTCATCTCCCGCCACCGGGCCGAGCCGTTCATGATCTACTACCCGATGGTGCTCCCGCACTCGCCCTACCAGCCGACCCCGGACAGCAAAGACTGGGATCCCAAGGCGATCGGCGAGCAGGTCAACCAGGCCCCTTCGCACTTCAAAGACATGGTCGAATACATGGACAAACTCATCGGCCAACTCACCGCCCATCTCGAGTCGCTGGGCCTCCGCGAAAACACGCTGATCGTTTTCCTCGGCGACAACGGCACGGGCAAGGGCATGCGCTCGCAATTTCTTGGCCGTGAGTTCATCGGCGCCAAAGGCTCCACGGTCGACGCCGGCATGCACGTGCCGCTGATTGTCAACTGGCCCGGCCGCGTCCCTGCAGGCGTGGTGAATTCCGACCTCGTCGACACCGCGGATTTCCTGCCGACGCTCTGTGCCGCCGCCGGCATCCCCGTTCCCGCGAGCCCAACCCTCGACGGTCGCAGCTTTTGGCCGCAAGCGCGGGGGGAAAAAGGCACACCGCGCGAGTGGCTCTACGCCTGGTATTCCCCCCGACAAAACAACGACCTCTCCGTCCGCGAATTCGCCTTCACCGCCCGCCATAAACTCTACCGGAGCGGCGAGTTTTTCGACGTGGAGCGCGATCCCGGGGAGACCAAACCTCTCGTCGTCGCCTCGCTCACCGGGGAAGCCTCGGCCGCAGCGCAAAAACTCCGCGCGGCCCTTGAGCGGTTCACCGACGCCCGCCCGGCCCGGCTTGATGCGTTGGCCGCGAAGAATACGGCAGGAAAGGCTCCGAAGCAGCCGGCCGGGAAGAAAAATTAACCTGCCTCGCAGCCGGCGCATCTGCCGGTTGAACGGTAGGCAGCTCGCTTGCGAGCGCTCCGGTCGCTGGGCGCCTGCAAGCGACCTGCCCACAGATGCACGGCGATTCACCGCCGACTCGCAGAGATGCGCCCCCTCGCACCGCGGATCAGAATTTCGGATCAGAATTTGCAGTTGCCCCGGTGGGCGACTCCGGTGACCGTGTCCCTTTGATGCCGACGTCGAGCTCGCTTACCGCGCTCCGGCGGTGTCACCAACCCGGGAGCTCCCGCATGGCGGTGAGCACCCAGCAAAAACAACAAAACACAATGACAGATCAAGATACGTCCGGCACGCCGGTCGCTCCGGTCGCCGACACGTCGGCGCCAGCGACCCCTGCCGCGACCGCCCCCGCGACCAACGCGGGCGGCGACACCCAGCCGTTCGGTTCGTTCGGCTCCACGCGCGGCTCCGGCCTCAACCGTGGTAAGAAACGCCCCGCCGTCAGCAGCCCGGCCCCCGCCGCCAGCCCCGCCGACTACAAGCCCAGCGCACTCGAGGTCATCACCGCGAAAAGCGAGTATAAGAACCCGTTCGCCCCCGAGCCCGAGGCTCCGGCGATCGCGCCGGACTCCGCCCCGGCCCCCGTCGAAAACATCGCCCCGGCCCCCGCCGCCGCCGTGTTCACTCCCGCCCCGATCACGCCCGTTGCCGTCGCTCCCGCGCCGACGCCCGTCGTCGAGAGGGCCGAGCTAAACATCCTCCCGCCTGCCGAGGCGAAGCGCCCGGCGACCAACTGGGAAGCGCCTTCCGCCGAGCAGCGTGCCCGGCGCGACGAGCGCCCGACGTTCCGCGTCGAGCCACGCCCCGGCCAGCCGCAATCCGCCGCGGCCCCGGCCCGGGAAATGTATCCCCTCGAAGGCGCGCCCACACGCGAACCCCGGCGCGACGGCCAGCGCCTCGAACCACGTGAGCCCCGTCGCGAATCCCGGCCGGAGCAGGGCAATCGCCTGCCCCCGGCCGCACCGAAGGCCCAAAGCTCCGGCGGCTTCATCGGCTGGCTGAAGGGTCTTTTTGGCATCAAGTCGGCGGCTCCGGCCCCGGCTTCGCCTGCTTCCGGTGAACGCCACCGCGAGGGCGATGAAGGCGGTCGCGACGGCTTTCAAGGCGGCCGGCGACGCAATCGCCGCGGCGGCCGCGGTCGGTCGCAAGGCGGCGACCGCCAGGGCGGCTATTCCCCGCGCGGGGACGGCGAACGCTCCGGCGGCGAGGGTCGCGGCGAATCCCGTGGCGAGAGCCGCGGTGAGGGTCGCGGCGGCGAAGGCCATCGCGGTGGCGGACGCCATCGCGGCGGTCGCGGCCGTGACCGCGGTGATCGTGGCGATCCCCGCCCCGAGGGCCAGCAGGGTGGCGGCGCGATCTGAGCGCGTTAAACCTTGCCCACCGCGCAAACCCGCGCGCATCTCAAAGGCGTCTCTTAACCGGGACGCCTTTTTTGTTTTCCGCTCTTCGGCGGTTCGGTCTCTCCGCTCTCAACTCTCAGCTCTCAGCCTCTCCTCTCCCCAGATGTCCGACCTCATCGTCCGCGGCGGTCGCCCGCTCTCCGGCACCATCACACCGTCCGGCAACAAAAATTCCGTCCTGCCGATTTTCTGCGCCACGTTGCTGACCGACGAGCCCGTGACGCTCCTGAACGTCCCGGACATCACCGATCTCAACAAACTCGTGGCGTTCTTTCAGGCTCAGGGTTCGCACATCGAGTGGGACCGCAGCGCCGCCACCATGCGCGTCGACCACTCCGCTTTCCGTCCCTCGCTTGCCGACGACGAGTTGCCGCAGGACATGCGCTCGACGGTCCTGCTTTACCCCGCCCTCCTCCACCGGTTTCGCAAGCTTACCATCCGCGCCAACACCAAGGGCTGCTCCCTCGGCGTCCGCGAGATTGATCCGCACCTTGATATCCTCCGCGCTCTCGGCACCACGATCAGTGATGGCGAACCCCTCGTCCTCGATCTACCCGGCGGCTTCACCGGGGCCCGCCATTGGTGCGACTATATGTCCGTCACCGTCACGGAAAATTTTGCCATGGCCGCCGCCCTCGCCCGCGGTTCATCCACCTTGATCAACGCCGCCAGCGAACCCCATGTGCAGGATCTCTGCGCCGCGCTGATCGCGATGGGTGCGCGGATCGAGGGCCTCGGCACCAGCCGGCTCGAGATCGCCGGGGTAGGCAAATTGCACGGGGCCACGATCACGATCAGCACCGATTACCACGAGATCGTCACCTTCCTCGCCCTCGGTGCCATCACCGGGGGAGAGGTGCGCGTCACGAAATCGCTCCCGCACCATTTCGACCTGATCACCCGCGCCTTTGCCAAACTCGGCGTCGTCGTCGAGCACGAGGGCGACACCGCCATCGTCCGTCGCAACCAAACGCTCCGCATCGAGCCGCCCTTCACCAGCAACCTGCTCCCGAAAATCGAGGCCGCGCCCTGGCCGTATTTTTCCGTCGATCTCCTGCCGCTCATGATCGCCCTCAGCACGCGTTGCGAGGGCACGATCCATTTCTGGAACAAGGTCTACGAAAACGGTTTTTCCTGGATTCCCGAGCTGGCGAAGTTCGGCGCGCACGCCCTCGTGAGCGACCCGCACCGCATCGTCGTCTTCGGCAACCGCCCGCTCCATCCCGCCACCGTGGATTCGCCCTACGTCATCCGCGCCGCCGTCGCCCTCGCGATGGTCGCCGCCGCCATTCCCGGAAAATCCGTCGTGCGTAACGCCGAGATCATCAAGCGCGCCCACCCCCGCTTCGTCGAAAACCTCCGGAGCCTCGGCGCAGAACTGGAATGGAAGTAAAAAAGACCTTACCTGAAAATCGGGAACTCAGGAAAGTAACCATCCATGTCTCCCGCCTGTTCCTGATTTCCTGAGTTCCGGATACCTATTTCTCAATGCCCGCTCCCGATCCCTCCAAAGGCCTCAACTACATCGCCACGACCCTCGCCGCGCCCATCGCCCCGGCCGAGGCCGCGCTGCGTCCGCTTTCGTTTTCCGATTTTACCGGCCAGCTCAAGACCATCGAGCGCCTCAAAGTCATGGTCGGCGCCGCCAAGAAACGCGGCGAAGCCCTCAACCACATCCTCCTCTCCGGCCCTCCCGGTCTCGGCAAGACCACCCTCGCCTTCATCCTCGGCCACGAGCTCGGCAAAGCCGTCCGCGTCACCTCCGGACCCGTCATTGAAAAAGCCGGCGATCTCGCCGGTCTTCTCACCAGCCTCGAGGAAGGCGACATCCTCTTCATCGACGAGATCCACCGCATCCCGAAAACCGTCGAGGAATACCTCTACTCCGCGATGGAGGATTTTCGCCTCGATATCATGATCGACCAAGGCCCCAACGCCCGCAGCGTCCGCCTCTCGATCCCCCGTTTCACCCTGATCGGCGCCACCACGCGCAGCGGCCTGCTCACCGCCCCGCTCCGCTCGCGCTTCACGCTCCAGACACGCCTCGACTACTACGACCGCCCCACCCTCGTGGGCATAGTCCAGCGCAGTTGCGGTCTCCTCGGCGTCGCCATCGACGCGGGCGGCGCGCAGGAGATCGCCACCCGCGCGCGCGGCACGCCGCGCGTCGCCAATAACCTCATCAACTTCTGCCGCGACTTCGCGCAAGAGCGCGCCCAGGGGAAGATCACCCAACCCGCCGCCGCCGCCGCCCTCGAGCTGCTGGAGATCGACGCCGCCGGCCTCGACGAAATGGACAAGCGGATGCTCCGCGTCATGGCCGAGAACTACCGCGGCGGCCCCGTCGGCATGAGCACGATCGCCGTCGCCGTCGGCGAAGAAGCCGAGACGCTCGAAGAAGTTCACGAACCGTTTCTCATCCAGGAAGGCTACCTGCAACGCACTCCGCAGGGCCGCACACTCACGCCGAAAGGCTATGCCGCCGTCGGCCTCAAGGCCGCGCTCGGCGGGGAACAGGGTTCGTTGTTGTAGAGCCGTCGGACAGGAAACGCCCGATCCCCCGTTAGCGCAGCTCAACCGGGAAAGTCCGGTCGACCGCACATGGCCTTGCCCGCCGGGTCCGGATCGTTTTCCGGGGTTGCCTCCCGTGGTGACGCCCGCTTTTCCTCAACGCTCTTTCCGTCCCTTCCCGCCACCATGAAAACATCCTCCACTCCCGCCACGTTTCCCCAAGCCGAGATCGGCCGCGAAATGAAAGGCTCCGACGCCGTCGTCGAGTGCCTGATCCGCGAGGGCGTCGACGTGATCTTCGCCTATCCCGGCGGCGCGTCGCAGGAGCTCCACCAATCCCTCGCCCGCACCGACAAGATCCGCACCATTCTCCCGCGCCACGAGCAGGGCGGTTCGTTTGCCGCCGAGGCCTACTCGCGCGTCACCGGCAAGGTCGGCGTGTGCATGGCGACCTCGGGCCCCGGCGCCACCAATCTCGTCTCGGCCATCGCCGACGCCTACATGGACTCCGTGCCCATGATCGCGATCACCGGCCAGGTGTTCTCCAAATACATCGGGAAGATGGCGTTTCAGGAGACCGATTTCTACGGCATGACCCTTCCGGTCGTGAAGCACTCCTACCTCGTGATGAACGTGCATGATCTGCCGCGCATCTTCAAAGAGGCCTTCCAT
Organism: Opitutaceae bacterium; assembly: GCA_041689555.1. Taxonomy (GTDB): domain Bacteria; phylum Verrucomicrobiota; class Verrucomicrobiia; order Opitutales; family Opitutaceae; genus Tous-C4FEB. The sequence goes on from JBDNFZ010000048.1 coordinate 7,535, forward strand.
ATCGCGCGCACCGGCCGGCCCGGTCCCGTCGTGATCGATATCCCGAAGGACGTCCAGCAGGCGAAGTTCCAGCCGGTGTTTCCCGCGACGGTCGAGTTCCGCAACCCGACGCTTACGGCGAACCCGCACGCCACCGATGAACAGCTCAAGCGCATCCTCACCCTCATCGCCGAAGCCAAGAAACCCGTGCTCTACGTCGGCGGTGGCGTCGTCTCCGCCGAGGCCAGCGCCGAGCTCCGGGCCTTCGCCGAGAAGGTCAACATCCCCGTCGCCACCACGCTGATGGGCGTCGGCACCTTCCCCGAGTCCCATCCGCTCTCGATGCACTGGTTCGGAATGCACGGCGCCGCCTACGGAAACTGGGCGGTCGACCAGAGCGATCTGCTCCTCTGCTTCGCCGCGCGCTTCGACGACCGCATCACGGGCAACACCGAGAAATTCGCCGCGCACGCCAAGATCGTCCACATCGACATCGATGCCTCCGAGCACAACAAGAACAAGCGCGTCCAACTCGCCATCACCAGCGATATCAAATACGCGCTCACCCGCCTCAACGCGCTCGCCGCCAAATTCACCCCGCCCGACAACGCCCCGTGGCACGCCCAGATCGCCACCTGGATGAAGGACCACCCCTTCGGTTACGAGGAGAGCAAGCACATCGTCCCGCAGGAGGCGGTGAAGGTCCTCTACGAACTCACCAAGGGCGACGCCATCATCACCACCGGCGTGGGCCAGCACCAGATGTGGGCCGCGCAGTTTTACCGCTTCAACGAGCCCCGCCGTTACATCAGCTCCCTCGGCCTCGGGGCGATGGGCTTCGGCTACCCCGCGGCCCTCGGCGCCAAGGTCGCCCGGCCCGACAAACAGGTCGTCGACATCGACGGCGACGGCTCGTGGGTGATGAACATCCAGGAACTCGCCACCGCCAAGATCGAGAAGATCGCCGCCAAGGCGATGATCCTTAACAACCAGCACCTCGGCATGGTCGTGCAGTGGGAAGACCGCTTCTACGGCAGCGTGCGCGGCAACACCATTCTCGGCGACGAGACCAACGTCGGCAGCCCGGACAACATCGCCGGCATCTATCCCGACTTCGTCACCATCGCCGAGGGCTTCGGCGTGAAGGCCCGGCGCGTTTACAAAAAGAGCGAACTGCGCGAGGCGATCCAGGAGATGCTCGACCACGACGGCCCCTACGTGCTCGACGTCATCGTGCCCTACACCGAGCACGTGCTCCCCATGATCCCGGCCGGCAAAACGGTCGCGGATATGCTCTTGAAGTAAGTCGGGCCAGCGGCGGTCGCGCCGGGCGCGGCCGACTATTTCTCCCTCATCACGTAGACCCCGCCCCAATCTTCCGGCGGAGGCTCGTCTTTGAAATGCGCGACGATCTCTTGGTAGACGAGCGAGGGATTGCCCTGCACTCCGGGGGATTTCCCGGGTTGGTTGGGTTCCGACTCCGCGCTCCGGCGGAACCGGGTGAGGGCCCCGTCCCAGTCCCGCGCGTAGAAACACGCCAAGCCTTCCGCGAAAATCCGGTGGCACTCGAGCATCTCGGGCGTGGCGGCCTCCCGCAGCGCGGCGATCTCGTGGATGGGCACGGCTTGGGATCGGCCCTTCACGACGATGCGGCCGAGCGGACGAAAGACGACCCGGTCGCCGCCGTGCTGTTCGCACGCCGCCTTCGTCACCTCGGTGCACATGCTGTAGACGCCCCAACTTTTCGCCCCGCTTTCCAGGCGCGCGGCCAGATTCACGTTGTCGCCCATCATCGTGTAGCTGAAGCGCGACGTGCTGCCCATGTTGCCCACGACCGCCGTGCCCGAGTTGAGGCCGATCCGGGTCCGGAGATTGAGCACGATCTCCGGCCAGTCCTTATCTTTCTCATGCCGCCATTTTTCCCGCAACTCATCGATCCGCGCGTGGACGCGCAGCGCCGAGACGCAGGCGCGATACGCATGGTCGGGCAGCGCCAGCGGCGCCCCGTAGATCGCGACGACCGCGTCGCCGATGTATTTGTCGAGAGTGGCGCCCTCGGCCTGCACGATATCGGTGCAGGCGGTCAGATACTCGTTCATCAGCGCCACGAGCCGCGGCGGCGAAAGTTTTTCCGAGAACCCCGAGAACGCCTGGATGTCGCTGAAATACGCGGTGATGTTCTCCTCGACGCCGCCGAGCTGGGGGTCCTCGCCCGAGTCCACCATTTTGGCGACCAGCGCCGGTGCGAGGTAGGTGCCGAACATTCCCTTGATGCGGCCCTTCTGTTTCTCCTCGTCGATCACCTGCCAGATCAGGGCCGCGAAGCTCGTGGTGAAGGCGCTTCCCAGCGGGCCCGCGAGCGGGATGATCCAGTGGTAGTCGCGAAACAACGTGAGCCCAAACCACACGTAGGCCACGAGCACGAGCACCGCCGTGAGCTTGGAGCGAACGCCCCGCACCCCGCCGATGACCCAAAGGCCCGTGGTGATCAGCGTCAGCAAGAGGATCGCGACCGCGTTAACCCGTTCCGTGGTGTGCTGGAGGAAGAAGCCTGACCGGATCGTCTTGATCAGATTGCCGTGCAAACCCACGCGCGGCACCGGCTGGCCGTCCCAAGGCGTCGGCGCCAGATCCTGAAGAAGTGCGTCGGTCGGGCCCACCAGCACGATGGCGTCGCGGAACGGCTCAAACCAACGCCCGGCCGCCGCTTTCTCCTCGGTGTCCCCTCCGGCGAGATCGCGGGCGTAGAGGAGCACCTCCGCAAGGCTCGCGCGCGGGTTCAGCTCCTCGTTGCTCCAGCGGGAAAACCAATTGGCCTCGAGGAGCTGCTCTTCGCGC
>JBDNFZ010000049.1:0-2309 GCA_041689555.1 Opitutaceae bacterium
AAAGAACCGAAGAATTCTAGGTTCACTTGGGGGAAATTCTTCCGCGCGTTCTGCACCCGCCGGGTGAAACGTGTCCTCCAGACGGTTCTTCCGCCCACCGCTCTGGTTTTTGCGATTCTTGGGCCTTTTTGCGGCCGTTCTTCCGCGGAATCCAAGGTTGTGCCTTATGCCAACGGCCGGTGAAAATCAAGGTTTCTTGGGTAACTTCGGGACCTCCGGCCCGACCGATTTTTCCGGATGCTATCTTTGAACCGGGCCCGGATGTCCGGCGTTACCTTCGTTCACCGAGGGGCTAAAAGCCAAAGGCCATCGGCATTACTTCTTTTCGATGAAGCCACCGCTCCAGTGCAATTTGGTGCGGACGACGGCGAAGTGTTCGTAATCGGGGCGCTGGGCGAGGGGCAGCTTGAGCGGAGAGATCGTAATCTCGATGGGCGTGTCGTCGCAGGCGCCGTGGTTACGCTGGCCGTCCATGGCGACGAGCAGCGTGGAGCCCGGGCTGCGGTTGCGGACGCGGAGACACACGTCGTCGCGGAAGATGATCGAGCGGTTGCTGAGGGTGTGCGGGCAGATGGGGGTCATCGCGATGACGCCGGCGTCGGGCATGATGAGGGGACCGCCGGCGGAGAGGTTGTAGGCTGTCGAGCCGGTGGGCGTGGAAAAGATGAGACCGTCGCAGGTGTATTCGGTGACGAGGCGGTCGTCGGCAAAGACTTCGAGCCGGACGAGGCGGGAGTTGACCTGGTCTTTGATGAGGACGTCGTTGAGGGCGATGTCGTGGGCGCGGGGACTGGTGGAGCAGGCGAGGAGGGAGCGGTAGGCGAGCTTGAATTCGCCGCGGAGCAGCGCGGAAAACTGGGCGCGGGCCTCGTCGGCGGAGAAGGTGGTGAGGAAGCCGAGGCTGCCGCGGTTGACGCCGATGATGGGGACTTGCGCGCGGGCGGCCTCACGCGCGACGCCGAGGAGGGTGCCGTCGCCGCCGATGACGCAACAGGCGTCGCAACCGGCGAGCCAGCCGCGGGGGATGGCGAGGCGCGAGGTGTGCTTGGTTTTGACGCCGGCGGCTTTGGCGAGAGCAAGGAGCTCGCGCTCAAGTTCGGGCGCGCCGGGTTTTTCGGCGTTGGTGACGAAGGCGAGCGAGCGGAGGGGCTTCATGGGCGGAGTCAGAGCTATACGTTGCGTGGTGGAGGGGGAAACTTTTTTAACCGCAGACGGGAAGGGAGGAGAAGAGATGGCCCGCGAATCACGCGAACAGACGCGAAATTTGGAGAGACAAAAATGAGCGGAGAAGGGGGATCCAATTCGCGTGGATTCGCGTGATTCGCGGGCAACGGTCCGGCGGGGAAACGATTATATGCGGCGGAGACCGAGGAGGAACTCGCGGTTGCCGTCGGTGCCGGTGATGGGCGAATCGATCGTGCCGATGAGCGTCGCGCCGCGCAGGAGGCCGAGCGCGAAGGTGCGGATGTCGGCGAGGACGGCGTCTTGCACGGCGGCGTCGCGGATGACGCCGCGGCCTTTGTCGACCTCGGCTTTGCCCGCTTCGAACTGGGGTTTCACCAGGGCGACGAGGACGCCGCCTGGGCGCACAAAGGGCCAGACGGCGGGGAAGATGTTTTTGAGCGAGATGAACGAGAGATCCATGACGACGGCGTCGAACTCGGCGCGGGGTAGATCGCCGACGGAGAGGTGGCGGGCGTTGATTTTCTCGAAGTTGGTGACGCGGGGATCGGCAAGGAGTTTGGCGTGGAGTTGGGCGCGGCCGACATCGACGCAGACGACATCGGCGGCCCCGGATTGCAGGGCGCAGTCGGTGAAGCCGCCGGTGGAGGCGCCGACATCGAGGACGTGGGCGCCGTTGAGATCGATTCTGAAGGCGGCGAGGGCGGCGGAGAGTTTCTCGCCGCCGCGGCTGACGAAGCGCGGGGGTTGCTCGACGGAAAGTTCGCAATCTGTTGGGAAATCGCGGCCGGGTTTATCGAGGCGCTCGGTGCCGCTGCGGACGCGGCCGGCCATGACGAGGGCCTTGGCTTGCGCGCGGGAAGCGGCGAGGCCCCGGGTGACAAGGAGTTCGTCGAGACGGATTTTTTTGGCGGGAGAGGGCAAGGTTGGCGACGGAGGAGGAGAGGGAGGCGGAGGGGGAGAACGATAAAGATTAAGAGAACAAGAACGACCGGGAGGGCGAGCGGCGGATTATCGTGAAGGGGGTTTTTGGCGGGCGGGCATCAGCGCGGGGACCACACGCGGAGCTTGGCGGCGCGGGCGGCGGCGCAGAGTTCGGCGTCGAAGCAGACGAGCGCGACGGAGGG
>JBDNFZ010000050.1:0-2768 GCA_041689555.1 Opitutaceae bacterium
GACGGAGGCGGTGTCGAACGGGCGGTTCTGACGGTCGAAGGAACCGCGGAGATTGTAGCGCTTCGGATAACCGTCGAAGCGCTTCGTGCCGATGGCGGCGCCGGCGGCGTTGCGCATCGTCACGTCGAAATAATCGCCCGCGATGAGCGAAGGCGAGCCGCCGGATGGATTGTTCGCGGTAGCGCGATCGGCGGCGGGGAGCGCGGCGCGGTCGATCCACCCGCCGTCGGAAGTGTAGTAGAGGCGGTCCGAGGAGTAAGCGCGCGAGCGGGCGGATTGCTCCCGGATCGTCACGCCGCCGAAACCACGGACGTTCTCAAAGTTGCCGCGCTCATACTCGACGCGGACGATGGTATTTTTCAACGGCTGCCAGGTCGCCGTGAGCGTCTCGCCTTCGAGTTTGAAGGCGGAGGCATCCTGAAAGGTGCGTTCTTGACGCCGCACCGCGTTGAAGCGCAGCGCGAGGTTCGGCCGCAACCGTCGGTTGAAATCGAGCTGAAAGCGATAGGCCCCGTCGCTGTTATACTGGGAGAGAAACGTGCCGAAATTCCGCATCTGCGCCCGCTTCGTGAAGACCGAGGCCTGCCCGCCGGGCTCGACGTCGCCGAAGATCAGCGAGTTCGAGCCCTTGCCGAAGTCGATGCGCTCGACGTTGTAGGTGTCGCTCGGGATATACCATCGGAAATAGTTGCGCGCGGCCGGCGAGCCGCTCAATCCGCGAAACGCGATCGCGCCGCTCTGGTTGTCGTTCTCCAGTGTGGGCGGGGCGTAGGCGTTGGCGACGTAGTTGGCGACCTCGTCGGCATTGAAGAGACCGAGGTCTTCCATGAAGTCGGCCGTGATGGCGTCGATGTTCACGGGCACGTCCTTGATCGCCTGCCGGGTGCGCGTCGCGGAGAGCGTGTCGTTGGCGGACCAGCCGGCCTCGTTTTCCGTCGCGACGACAAAGGCGGAAAGCATCACGGCTTCTTTCTTTTCCGGTGTCGGCGGTTGGGCCGTCGGCACGGCCTGCGACCACAACGACGGGGCCGTGGCACCCACAGCGAGACTCACGGCGAAAGCACCCGTGCGGGCGCGCGACCAAAGTAAAAGGTGTTTTTTCATAAGGGTGAACAGGAGGCCGGGTAAGCCGGTGAGGGCGAAACGGCTCGGGGTTGGGCGGGGAACGTGTCGGCCGAAGTTACGTGGGGCACGGCCGTCGGCCGAGCGTTCGACTTTCCGATCAAATGAAAACGAAATTCTGTTCACCATCGCGCGACCGCCGTGCGATCTCGGAGCCCATGTCGGCGCGGCCCTACCCTCGCCCCGGGTGCCGCACTCCTCCGTCTCTTGCGCGATGAATATCCTGTTGGACGGGGCCGAGCGCTCGTTCGGTCCGGGCAACGCGGTCTCGCTCGCAGAGATTCGTAAGGCCGGTGCCACCGCCGCCATCGCGTCTCCGCGCCCGCCGCACTCGGCGGCTTGCAACTTGGGCTCGCCCGCGCGTTTTCCGGCTGATACGTCCTCTCAACCCTTCCCCTTTCCTTGCCGCTCCGCCGCTTCATTCCCCTCCTCGCCGCCGCGCTCCTTCTCGCCCTCGTCGGCTGCGCCGGCCAACGCTCGGTCACGGTCATCAAGCTCGCCCACACCCTCGACCAGTCCCATCCCGTCCACGTCGCGATGGCCTACTTCGGCGAACGTCTCGCCGCCAGGAGCGGGGGCACGATGCGGGTCGAGCTCTACTCCGGCGGCCAACTCGGCTCCGAGCGCGAATGCATCGAGCTCCTCCAGCTCGGCGGTCTCGGGATGACCAAAATTTCCTCGTCCGCCCTCGAGGGTTTCGCCCCCGAATACCGCGTCTTCGGCCTGCCCTATCTGTTCCGCGACGAGGCCCATCGCTGGGCCGTGCTCAACGGCCTCGTCGGTCGCGAGGTCCTCCTCTCCGCCGAAAGCCGCTTCCTCCGCGGGCTTTGCTACTACGACGCCGGCACCCGCAACTTCTACACCGTGAACCGGCGCGTCGAGAAGCCCGAGGACCTCGCCGGCCTCAAAATCCGCATCCAGGAAAGCCAGCTCGCCCTCAAGATGGTCCGCGCCCTCGGCGCCGCCGCCACCCCCATCGCCTTCGCCGAGCTCTACACCGCCCTCCAGCAGGGCGTCGTCGACGGCGCGGAAAACAATCCGCCGAGCTTCCACCTCTCCCGTCACTACGAGCTCTGCAAATACTACGTCCTCGACGAACACACCGCCGTCCCCGACGTCCTCCTCATCAGCGCCCACCTCTGGCGCACGCTCACTCCGCAGCAACAGGCCTGGGTCCAGGCCGCCGCCGACGAATCCTCCGTGCGCCAGCGTGAACTCTGGACGGCCGCCACCGCCGCCTCCCTCGCCGCCGTGAAAAAGGCCGGAGTCGAGGTCATCATACCCGATAAAAACCTCTTCCGCGCCCGCGTCGTTTCCATGCAGGCCGAGGTCGCGCGCGACCAGCCGCGCATCGGCGCCCTCGCCCAACGCGTTCGGGAGACCATCCCGTGAAAGCCGTCAAACTCGTCCTCGACCGCATCCTCGCCGTCGCCATCGGCCTGCTCATGGCCGCGATGGTCCTCAACGTCCTCTGGCAGGTCCTCACCCGCTTCGTCCTGCCCACTCCGAGTTCCTACACCGAGGAACTCGCCCGCTACATGATGATCTGGATCGGTCTCCTCGGCGGCGCCTATGGCGTCGGCCAAAAATCCCACCTCGCCCTCGACCTTTTGGCCGGCCGCGTCACCGGCGCACGCCGCCGTCTC
>JBDNFZ010000051.1:0-3449 GCA_041689555.1 Opitutaceae bacterium
CACCACGAGCTTCACCGCTCCAAGAAACCATTCCCGCCATACCGGCAGCGTCACGCCCACCTCGGAAACATCCGGCAACGAAGTCACCGCGCATGCCCCCGCGATCACGCCGCGCGCCCGCAGCCACGGGATCGCATCCGCACACTCCACCACACGTTTTGGTTCGTCCGCCATCATCTCCACCCAGAGCCATCTGACTTCCCAAGTAAAGCCGCCGGGCCGGCTTCCGGCGCCCCCGCTTGCAGTGAACCCCGCCCCTTCGCCCGCATCGGCCCCCCGCGTTATTATACCGCTCGGTCCGCCCACCTTCGGTCTCCCCTCGCCGCTGACGCCGCCGGCTCCACACGCGCGCCCTTCCACCCCGACTCCGATTCCTTTTGACCGGCACTCGTCGACTGGGTCGCGCGGCCGCCCCGCCGGCCAACCCCTCGACCGCCCATCCGGGTCGTGTAAGCCAGAACGTGTCTTTCCTTACGACCGCCCGGCTTTGCACTTCGCCCCGGCGTGGTTCGGCGCCGCACCGCGCCTTCACCCCAAATCCCCCGCTCCTCGCCACAATCTGCTCTCGCCGCCGGGCGCGTGTTCGCTTTTGCCCCGTTCCCTCCGCCGCTCTCTTCTCCTTTTTTCCGCTCCTTCGCGTTGAATTCGCCGGCCCCCGCCTCCTCGACGTTGCCGCTCACAGCCGACGACCGCCTCGCGTTCGACGCCGAGGTGACGCAGCTCAACCTCCGCCATCTCCAATGGTTCGCGCTCGTCGGGAATGTTTTTCTGTGGGGCGTTTTCGCCCACCAGTTCTTTTTCCCGTTCCCGCTCCGCGCCGAGGCGAATTTCCTCAACGGGGTTCTTTGCGCCAGCGGTCTCGTCGGCCTCGGCCTCATCCGCTGGTTCCGCCGCCATCCGGTGGCTCCCCTCTGGCCGCGGATCCTCGTCCTGACCAATGCGGGCATTCTTCTCGGGACGACGAACGCCATATATTTTGCGATGCTACCCGCCTACGGCAGCACATCGCTCTACGTGATCGGGGTGCTGTGGACCGTGGTGTTCTTCCGACTGTCAACCCCCGTCCTTACCAGCCTGCTCGCGGTCAATCACGCCGCGTTTCTCGTGGTCTTGTTCAGCCGGCCCCGTCCGGAAAATTTCGTGACGACCAGCGTCGTCGATTTTTCCGGCGCCGTCGTCATCACCGGCTTCGCCGGCTGGCTGCTGTATCGCGCGCAGCGGGAAAATTTCTTTAAAGAGCGCACCATCCTCGCCCACAACCGCGAACTCGCCCGCCTCCACCGCCTCGAACTCGACGAAAAAATCACCGCCCGCCTCGCCGAGGAAAAAGCGCGCCTCGAAATGCTCCGCTACCAGCCCAACCCCCACTTCCTCTTTAACGCCCTCACCTCCGTCTGCTCTCAACTCCCCCCATCCCTCGTGGGCGCGCGCGCCACCATCGAACGCCTCACCGACTTCTGTCAGCTCACCCTCTTCAAGCCCGCCGACGCCGACCACCCCGCCATCGGCGACGAAGTTAAACTCCTCCGCGCCTAACTCGACATCGAACAATCCCGCTGGGGCGACCTTCTCGCCGTCGAACTCGACATCGCCCCCGCCGTCGCCGCCGAGCGCATCCCTTCGCTGCTACTGCTTCCGCTCGTCGAAAACGCCCTCAAATACGGCCGCGCCAGCCAGCGCGGCGCGATGACGATCCGCGTGCGCGCCCAGCGCGACGCCGCCAGCGCCCTCGTCATCGAGATCGCCAACACCGGCGACTGGATCGATTCCCCCGCCGACGCCTCCATCCCCGCCCTCGGCATCGGCCTCGAAAACCTCCGCCAGCGTCTCGCTCGCTACTACCCCGATCGCCACGAGTTCACCACCGAAGCGAAAGCCGGCTGGGCCGTCGTCCGCTTGCGGCTCTCATCAATCGAAAATCCTAAATCGTAAATCGAAAATGCCCCGCGCTCTCCTCATCGACGACGAAATCTCCGCCCGCCGCGATCTCCGCGCCCTCCTCGGCGCGCACCCCGAGGTCACCATCGTCGGCGAAGCCGCCCTCATCGACGAGGCCCTCGCCCTCCTCCGCCGCGACGAATACGACCTCGTGTTTCTCGACATCCAGCTCATCGGCGGCACCGGCTTCGACCTCGTGCCCGACGTGCGTCCCGCAGCCCGCATCATTTTTGTCACCGCCTTCGACCGGTTCGCCCTCCGCGCCTTCGAGGTGAACGCCCTCGACTACCTCCGCAAACCCCTCCGCGTCGCCCGCCTCGCCGAAGCCCTCCGCCGTCTGCCGCCCGGTGCTGACTCCGCCTCCCGCTCTCAACTCTCGGCTCTCGGCTCTCAGCTCTCGGCTCTCAGCTCGCCACTCCCCTCCCTCCTGCCCGACGACCTCCTCAGCGTAAAAAACGGCCCCGGCACCACGCGCTTCGTGCGCCTCGCCGACCTGGTCCTTCTCCCCTCGCAGGACAACTACACCGAGGTGCGCCTAGCATTACTCCGTTACTTTCCAGTGGGAATTTGCTCGAATCGCAATGTAACCTATTGGGTTACTTTCCCTTTGAAAATCTGCGCAGAAATTGAGCAAGAGGTAACAAAGTAATACTAGCCAACGGCGAACACTTCCTCGTGCGTCAGACCCTCGCCGCCTGGGAGGAGCGCCTGCCCGCCACGCATTTTCTGCGCGTGCACCGCCAGACCATCGTGAGCCTCCCGCGCATCGAGGGCTTCGCCCACGACGACGAGGAGACGACCTCGCTCCGCGTGACCGGCCTGCGCGAGCCCGTGCGCGCCCGCCGTGCGCACTGGCCCGAACTCAGCGCCCGCCTCGCCGCCCGCGCCCAGCTCGGCGTCGGTCTGAAACCCGCCGCCGGCGCCGAAGTCCTCATCGACGGCACCCGCGAGACGCTCGACGCCAAGTGGACTTACTGGACCGGCCCACGCTTCGCCTCGGCCCTGCCCATCAAGTGGCCGATCGTCCCCGACCCCGTCGACGGCGGCACCGCCGTGAAGACCGACGACCCCGCCGCTGTCGGCGGCAAATACGGCTCGGCCGACATCGTCACGAAGAAAGCCTACCGCGATTTCCGCCTCCACGTGGAGTTCCTCGTCGTCAACCCCGGCGGCAACAGCGGCGTCTATCTCCAGAACCGCTACGAGATCCAGATCTGCGACCGCGACGCCACCACCCACGGCATGGGCGCCGTCATCAACGAGACGCCGTCGCCCTACTTCGCCTACAAAGGCCTCGGCCAATGGAACGCCTACGACATCCAGTTCCGTGCCGCGCGTTTCAAAGACGGCGTGCTCACCGAACCCGCGCGCGTGACGATGTATTTCAACGGCATCAAGGTCCACGCCAACCAGCGCATCAACCAAGTCTGGGGCGGGGCCAACTCCGGGATCGACGGCGGCAACGACGGCGGCAAAGGCATCACCGACACCCCCGGCGGCCTGAAACTCCA
>JBDNFZ010000052.1:0-3430 GCA_041689555.1 Opitutaceae bacterium
CCAACCATCTCGATCTCGAGGCCCTGCTCTGGTTTCAGGAATACCTCATGCGCTATCCCGGCGGGCTCGTCGTCATCTCCCACGACCGCGCCTTTCTCAACGCGCTCTGCACCGGCATGCTCGAGCTTCGCGCCGGCACGCTCCACTACTACCACGGCAACTACGACAATTTCCTCACCGAGAAGGAGGCCCGCAAAGCCCAGCAGGCCGCCGCGTTCAAAACCCAACAACGCGAGATCGCCCATCTCCAAGTCTTCGTGGACCGCTTCGGGGCCAAGGCCTCCATGGCCTCCCGCGCCAAGTCCAAGGAAAAGCAGATCGAGCGCCTGAAGGAAGCCGCCGTCGAAGAACCCTACGAGGAACTGCGCAAGATGAACTTCAAGTTCCCCCAGCCCCCGCGCTCGGGCCTCAAAGTCATCGAGCTCGAGCACGTCAAACAGGCTTACGGCGACCATGTCGTTTACCGCGACCTCAACTTCGCCGCCGAGCGCGGGAAGCGGATCGTGCTCGTCGGCCCCAACGGCGCCGGCAAATCCACCCTGCTCAAAATCATCGCCGGCAACCTCGCTATCCAAGGCGGCGTCCGCGAACTCGGCAGCAACGTCGTCCCCGGCTACTTCGCCCAAAACCGCCTCGATAACCTCGACGCCGGCGCGACCGTCTTCGAAAACGTGATGTCGCTCCGCACCGTCGAGAACCAACTCACCGAGCAACAGGGCCGCGCGATCCTCGGCGCGTTTCTCTTCCGCAAAGACGACGTCCACAAGCCCGTCTCCGTCCTCTCCGGCGGCGAGAAATCCCGTCTCGCCCTCGCCCGCATCCTCGTGAAGCCGCCGAATCTGTTGCTCATGGACGAGCCCACGACCCACCTCGACATCCAGTCGATCGACTCCCTCGTCGGCGCGCTTAAAAACTACGAGGGCACCCTCATCTTCATCAGCCACGACGTCCACTTCATCAAGGCGCTCGCCGAGAATGTGCTCCACGTCCACAGCGGCCGCCTCACCCCCTACGCCGGCAACTACGATTACTACCTCGACAAGTCCAAGGCCACCGACGCCCGCGCCGCCCTCACTGCCGGCTTCACCGACGCCCGCCCGAAACAGGCCGCCGCGCCGGTGAAAGCCGCCGCGCCCGTTAACGCGCCGTCCGCGAAAAAAGCCACGCCCAACGAACTCCGCAAATTCCGCGAGGACGTCGGCCAGCTCGAAAAGAAAGTTTCCGAACTCGAGACCAAACAATCCGAGATCACCGCCGCCCTTGAGGACCCGGCGTCTTACGCCGACAAAGGCAAGTTCCACCACCTCAACCGCGAGTTGAGCGCCGTCGTGGACCAATTGACCGGCGCGACCACCGCTTGGGAAACCGCCGCGACCAAGCTCGCGGAGATGGAAAAGCCGTAGACGCCCCCCGCCAAGTAGGCCGCCTGCCCGCAGGCGCTCTTCCTCCAAAGGTAGGCCGCGAGCTCGCTCGCGCTCCACACCCTTTCAAACGTCGGCCGCCTGCTTGCTCGCGCTCCACCCCCTTTCAAACTTAGACCGCCCGCCCGCAGGCGCTCCTCCCGCCTCGCAAAGGTAGGCCGCGAGCTTGCTCGCGCTCCACCCGCCCACCAGAAACCCCGCCATGCAAACCCCCGGCCGTGGCGACGCCGCCCTTCGCCGCCACCGCGTCTCCCGCCCCGGGGCGTCCTACTTTTTGACCCTCTGCACCGACCAGCGCACTCCCGGCCTCACCGCACCCGCTATCGCCCGCGCCCTACGCGACGAATGCCAATCAATCGAACGCGATGCTCATTGGCAGGTGCGCGCCGCCGTCATCATGCCCGACCATCTCCACGTGCTCGTCTGCCTTACCGGCCGTTTGGAAATTTCCCGCTGCGTTGCCCGACTCAAGACGAAGACCAAACTCGTCCTCAACGCCGCCCGCCTTGTCTGGCAAACCAACTTCTACGAACACCGCCTGCGCGCAGGAGAACCCGTGGAAGCTGTCGTGCGCTACATTTTCCTGAATCCTGATCACGCCGCTCTCGTTCCGCCCGGCGAGACCTATCCTCATTTCTGGCTGGGCGAGTCGGAGTCGGCGTGGTTCACCCCCACCACCGATACCGGGCGGCCTTTCCCCGAGTGGTTGCGGTGATCGCAGGAGCGCCTGCAAGCAGGCGGCCTACCACGATCCTCCCGTAAAATTTTCCGCCCGTAGGCCGCGAGCTTGCTCGCGCTCCCTCCCCTCACGCGCTCCCTCCCCTCACGCGCTCCTTCCCCTCACGCGCCCCTTCCCCTCACGCCCCCCGACCCCGCTCACCCCTTCACCCCAAAATCTCGTCCACCAACGGCCTCTCACCCGCCACCACATCGCCCACGACAATCGCCGCCGTCATCATCTCCCGCGCCTCCGCCAACGCCGCCGCGTCGTTCGCGTGGATCACGCACAACGGCGCACCAGCCTCCACCCGCTCGCCGATCTTCACGAGCCCGCTGAACCCCACCGCGTGGTCGACCTTGTCCTCCGCCTTCGCGCGGCCCGCGCCCAAGCGGAGCGCCGCGAGGGCCACGCCCATCGCATCCACTTCCTGCACGAAACCGGCGCGCGGCGCCGCCAAGGGCGCCTTAAACTTCGCCTGCGGCAGACACGACGGGTCGTCCACCACGCGTGCGTCCCCACCTTGAGCCGTGATCATCGCGCGGAATTTTTCCAGCGCCGCCCCGCTTGAAATACTGCGTTCCAGTTGTTCGCGGGCCTCCGCCTTCGTCGCTGCAACCCTCGCCAGCAGCAGCATCTGCTCCCCGAGCGCGTAGGTGACCTCCATTGTATCTTCCGGACCGAGGCCCTTGAGACACTCGATCGACTCGATCACTTCCAGCGCGTTGCCCACGCTGCGCCCGAGCGGCTGTTCCATCGCGGTGAGCACCGCGCGCGTGGGCTTGCCCATCGCCGTCGCCACCGAGACGAGCGCCTGCGCCAGCTCGCGCGCCTTCGCCTTGTCCTTCATAAAAGCACCGCGGCCAAATTTCACGTCGAGCACCAGCACGTCGATCCCCTCGGCGAGTTTCTTGGCGAGGATGCTCCCGCAGATGAGCGGGATGCACTCCACCGTCGCCGTTACGTCGCGCAGCGCGTAGAGTTTCTTGTCTGCCGGCGCGAGTTCGGCCGTCTGCCCGATCAGGGAAAGGCCGATCTGCTCCAGTTCCGCGCGATACTCCGCCATCGACAGGTTCACGCGAAAACCCGGGATCGACTCCAGCTTGTCGAGCGTGCCGCCGGTGTGTCCGAGCCCGCGCCCCGAGATCATCGGCACGGCCACGCCGCACGCCGCGATCATCGGCGCGAGGTGCAGCGAGACCTTGTCGCCCACACCGCCGGTCGAATGCTTGTCGGCCTTCGGCTGCTTCAGCGTCGAGAGATCGGCCACGACGCCGGAATTCATCATCGC
>JBDNFZ010000053.1:0-5907 GCA_041689555.1 Opitutaceae bacterium
GAGCAGCGCGTCCTTCACCGCGTGGGCGATGGCGTGCCCGGCGCGCACGGTCAGATCGCCGTCCACGCGAACTTGGATGTCGACGAGATGACTCAGCCCGCTCTTGCGCACGCGACACTTGTCGAGAGCGCTCACGCCGGACACACCGAGCGCGACCGCGCGGACCTCGTTTTCAAACGCCGTCGACACCGCGGTGTCCATCACGTCGGCGAGCGCCCGGTTGAACATGATCACGCCGTTGAAGGCGATGACCGCGCACGCCAGCAGCGCCGCCCAATCGTCGGCCGTTTCGTAGCCCGCCCCGCCCCACACCGCGACCGCGATGCCCACAAACGCCGCCGCCGAGGTGATCGCATCCGAATAGTGGTGCAGCGCCTCCACGCCGAGCGCCGTGCTCCCCACCGCCTCGCCTGCCGCCCGCATCCGCCGCGAGAACCACATCTTCACCGCCACCACGCCGGCCAGCAGCGGCAGCGTCGCCCAATGCGGGCCCGGGTGCGGCGTGAGGATCTCGTGGATCGCGCTCCAACCGATCCAGCCTGCGACGCCAAAAATAAAGACCGCCACCGCCAGCGCCGCCAAGGGCTCCGCCTTGCCGTGACCATAGGGATGGTCCGCGTCGGGCGGCCGTGCCGCCACGCGAAAACCCGCCCACACCAGCACCGAGGACAAAATATCTATGAGCGACTCCGCGCCGTCGGCGATCAACGCGTAGGTGTTTCCGAAAATCCCGCCGGCAAATTTTACCGCCGCCAAGACCGCGTTCAGCGCTATGCCCCGCAGCACCAGCCGGGCGCTGGCCTGCGCGCGCCGTTGCGTGGCGGCATGGTGGACGGGAAGCTCCGGTGACATCCCGCCGAGGCTAGCGACGCCGACCGACAGGCCACAACGCGCGAGTTGACCCGATGTGGCTGAGGTTTCACGATTTCGACCGTAGCCATGTCCGATTCCAACATCCTCATCGCCACCGATCCCGTGCAGCAGTTCTCCGTCTTCGTCGAGAACCGCGTCGGCCGCCTGCACGAGCTGACCGCCGTGCTCAAGGCCAACGAGGTCCACGTCATGGCCATCACCATGCTTGATTCCACCGACAGCACGATCGTGCGCCTCGTCGTGGACGATCCGACCAAGGCCCGCGAGCTCATGGTGAACAATGATTTTCCCTACACCGAGTGCACGATCCTCGCCGTGGAAATCGCCGACGAGTCCGAGTTGAAGGGCGTGCTGGCCGCACTGCTGGAGGCCGAGATCAACATCCACTACATCTACAGCTTCATGAAACGCCCCGAGGGCCGCTCCGCCCTCGCGATCAGCTCCGAGGACGCGGACACCGCCAGCCAGGCGCTCGGCAACCGCGGCTTCCGCGTCCTCACGCAGCGCGACATCTCGCGCTGACGAATCAAAGGAAAGAGTTCCTCTCTGGAACTCAGGGAATCAGGAAACGAACCGGGCATCGCCATTCTCCGATTTCTGATTTCCTGAGTTCCAGATAACGATTTCCGGATTCAAAGCTGCCCGTGCGACAGAATCGCGAGCGGGGATCACCGATCACGCGAGCGCTCACCCGCTGTAATTTCGCTTGATGCGCACGGTTCACAAAGCGCCGATGGGAAGGGCTGCGGTTATCTCCGGATGCGCGTGAGCCGTGCGAGCGTCCGCTTCGCCCACGCGCTTTCCGGTGTGGGCGGCAGCGTTCATCGCGGACGCCCGCGGGCGTCGGCAAGCGACGCCCCTGCAAAACGGCCAAACCGGAAAGCCGTGCGGCTTCGGCGATGGCTACGAGTTCGCCGATGAGACCACCGGGATCGTTCAACGGAAGGACTCCGTCGCCTAAGCATGACGGACAAAGCGGGAGCGACGCCGTTGACGATCAGACGCGCGATCCAGATCGCACGCTGCCGTCGGGCACGGAGGACGCGGGGGTAAGGCGATGAACCGGGAACTTGAGGTTGACGGGGCCGGGCTACCGGACAGGATACTGTCCATATGAACGCCATCACCTATACCGCAGCCCGGGAGAATCTCGCCTCGACGATGGACAAGGTGTGCGACGACCGGGAGCCGGTGATCATCACGCGCAACCGCGACCAGGCGGTGGTGATGGTTTCCCTGGAAGATTACAAAGCGATGGAAGAGACGGCTTATCTGCTGCGCAGCCCGACGAATGCGCGGAGGTTGTTGGCCTCGATCAAGCAACTGGAGTCCGGGCAGGGGAAAGTGCGGAAACTAAAGGAAGTCTGAGGCGATGGCTGCGACCCGGTTGGTTTTCTCGGTCAAAGCGTGGGAGGAATACCTATATTGGCAGGCGACCGACGACAAACAGGTCCGCAGGATCAACCAACTGATCAAAGAGGTGATGCGCGAGCCGTTCAGCGGAATCGGCAAGCCCGAGCCGTTGCGGCATGCATTTCAGGGCTACTGGTCGCGGCGAATCGATAGCGAGCATCGGCTGGTCTACAAAGTGGTCGGGGACCAACTCTGGATCGCGCAGGTGCGGTTTCATTACCGCGACTAAGTCTCGAACCGGTGAGCACGATCCCGCTTAACGACGCTCTTGCATAGTCGCGAACGTCGCGGACTTCCTTAATTTTCCACTAATTCCAGTTCGCGTTCAAGATGAGACCGGATGGGCCGCGAGGCAGGAGCCTGCTTGCAGGCGATTCCGAATGGGGTTGGCCGGCGCGGGTGAAATCGCCTGCAAGCAGGCTCCTACAAAAAGCCGTTGTTCGCCTCGTTTTGAAAGCCAACCAGAATTACCAACCGTAATTCCGCTTGATGCGGACGGGTTCGTAGAGCGCCGGGTCGAGCTCGGTGATGAAGCGGCTCGGGGTGAGCAGCATGCCGCCGGGGCCGGCGCGGGACGCGACTTTCGGATAGCAGATATAAAGTTCGTTTTTCGCGCGGGTGACGGCGACGTAGAAGAGACGGCGCTCTTCCTCGACGTCGTTGGCCTCGATGGCGCGGCGGCCGGGAAACATCCCGTCCGCGACGCCGATCACGAAGACGACGTCGAACTCGAGGCCCTTCGACTGGTGCACGGTCGTGAGCTTCACGGTGTCGGGCGGGACCTCGACGGAGCGCTCGCTGGTCTCGCCGTTCATGAGCGCGATCTGGGAAAGCATTTCGCCGAGGTCGTCGAAGCGGCCGGCGAAGCCGATGAGCGCCTTCAATTCCTCGAGGCGGTCGGTGTAGTCGGCGTATTCGCCTTTCATGTAGTCGCCATACCAGCCGTCGATCGCGGTGGAGACGACGGCATCGGGTTTGCCGGTGCGGACGGCGTCGGAGATTTGTTTCAACGTGGCGCAGAAATTCGCCCACTCGTCCTTCGCGTCCTTGGAGACCTTGGTCTTCACGTCGTCGGTGGCGAGGGCGTCGATGAAGTCGCGCTGCATGAGCTTCGCGTGCTCGTAAGCGGCGGCGTAGATTTTTTGCGCGCCCTTCTCGCCGACTTTCGGGAGGAGAATGGCGATGCGGTTCCAGGCGGATTCGTTGCGCGGGTTGGCGACGAACTGGATGAAGGCGACGAGGTCGCGGACGTGTTGGCGCTCGAAGAATTTCACGCCGCTGGTGATCTGGTAGGGCACGCCGGCGCGGGAGAGCGCGAGCTGGATCTCGAGGGCGTGGAAGTGGGAACGGTAGAGGATGGCGATCTCCCCGGCGGAGACGCCGTCGTCCTCGATGAGGGAGCGGATACGTTTGAGGATGAATTCGGCCTGTTCGCGGTCGTCGATGGTCTGGACGACGGCGGGCTTGTGGGAATTGGCGCGGGAGGCGCGGAGTTCCTTGTCGAAGTGGCGGCCCTTGGGCTGGGCTTCGAGGACGCCGTTGGCGAGGCCGAGGATCTGCGGCGTGGAGCGGTAATTGGTCTCGATGCGGTGGATGACGGTGCCCGCATGGCGGTCGGGAAACGTCATGATGTTCTCGAAATCGGCGCCGCGCCACGAGTAGATGCACTGCGCGTCGTCGCCCACGGCCATGATGCGGTGGTGCGGGGCGAGGGTGTCGATGATCTGCGACTGGAGCGTGTTGGTGTCCTGGTATTCGTCGACGAGGAGGTGCTTGAAGCGCTGGGCGAAGTAGGTGGCGACCTCGGGAGATTTCGTGAGGAGCTCGAGCCAGAGCTCAAGGAGGTCGTCGTAATCGAGCACGCCCTGCTCGCGTTTTTTCTTCGCATAGGCGGCGGCGAAGGGCGGGAGCATCATCTTGATCTCGCTGTATTGCTGGAACTGACGCTCGACGGTCTCGACGATGGATTTCTGGGTGTTGCGCGCGAGCGAAAGGACGTTGAAGAGGGGACCGGGTTTGGGGTTGGTCTTGTCCTTAAAGAAAAGTTTGTTCTCGGATTCGACGACCTGCTTGAGGAGCGATTCGGATTCGTCGGAGTCGAGGATGGTGAAGTTTTTCGGGAGACCGATGGCGTCGCCGTAGATGCGGAGGGCGCGGTTGCCGATGGAGTGGAAGGTGCCGCCCCAGAAGCGCGACGGCTCGACGCCGGTGAGATCCTGCACGCGGTGGAGCATCTCCTTGGCGGCCTTGTTGGTGAAGGTGAGCAGGAGGATCTCCCAAGGCTTCACACCTTTCGAAAGCAGGTAGGCGACGCGGTAGGTGAGCGTGCGGGTCTTGCCGGAGCCGGCGCCGGCGAGGACGAGGAGCGGGCCGGGCTCGGCGGTGACGGCGGCGAACTGTTCGTCGTTGAGCGACGCGCGGAAGTCGATGGCGGGAAAGCCGGGCGGCGCGGAGGGCGGATCGAGTTCGAAATCCATGAAGGTCGGGTGGAGATGGCCGCAAAGAGGCGCAAAAGGCGCAAAGAAAATCGCGGCGTGCAGCCGGGCACGGGCAAAGAAAGGCGACGACTCGCGACCAGGCGACGTGAAGATAGGGGCGGCGTTTGCGGCTATTCCCGAACCACGCGCGGCCAACTCCCGCGCAAACTCCCAAAATGCCGCCGGAGGCCGGCGAAGTCCGGCGCTTGCGGATCCGGCGTCACGGGCTGGCCGTCGGCGTCGAGGTAGAGGCAGCCGACTTCGACTTCGGGCAACTGCTCCACGAGTTCACGTGCGCGCCGGAGCATCTCCAGCCATCGGGCCTTCAGTTCTTGCAACGTCACAGGCCGCGCCAGCCGCACTTCGCCGAGTTCCTCTTCGCGATAGTAACGCGCGTTGCGGGAAATTTCGTCGAGCACAAACAGGGGTGCCATGCCGGGGTCTTTTCCCGTCGCGGCCCAGGCCAGAGCACCCAAGCTGAAGCCGGCGGAATCAAGGAAGATGAGATCGAGGTAGTCGCGGATTTTCACGCGACCCGCTCCGGCGAGGATTTTGTTCACGGCGAGGTCGGCGTCGTGCAGGCGGTCGCCGAGCACCGGGTCGGGCACGACGGGAAAAAACCGAAAGGCGGAGTCTGCGACCCATTCGATCTTCATGCGTCGACCCTCGCGGGAGACCCAGACGCGATAGAAGGTCGGATAGATTTTATCCACTTCGATGCCGAATCCCGCAGCCGTGAGCGCAGCGCAGTCGGCGACGGCGTTTTCGACGACGAGTCTCCCGGCATCGTGAAAAATGTCTACGTCTTCCGAGAACCGCGGCGATTCCGGACCGCGGTGCAGCGCAGTGGCCCCCGCTACGTGGCTGTCGGGGTTTCGCCGGCCGCGTATCGCGGTAAATATAGCGCTCTGTAGGTCGTCGAGGGGCATAGTTTCGCGGAGAGGAGAAATTGCCGCCGTCCGCCCTGCGAGCGAAGCGCATGTGCGATCCCCGGCAGCAACGACTCGGTCACGCGCGTATCGGGCGCCCAGCTCCAAAAACACATCGGATAAAACTCGGCGAACGCCGCCTGCGCCAGCGCGAGTCGCTCCGCCAGCGGCAGAGGGTCGCCGTTGGCCGGCGTTTCGGCGGCGTTGGGTTGGCC
>JBDNFZ010000054.1:0-4498 GCA_041689555.1 Opitutaceae bacterium
ACTAACCCCCAGTCTTACCCACGCGCTCTTCTCCGCTGCGTAGTCCTCGCTACGCCGCCTTCCTGATCGCTACCATCCGAGCCAAACTCCAGGGTCTTCGGCGAAGACGGTGGTGGCGGAGAGTTCCCGGGCGGCGGCGAGGATGGCGGCGTCCCAATACGGGATTTGATAGCGGTCGCGCAGGCGGATGGCGGCGAGGACGAGTTCCGCGGTGATGGGGACGATGGGCAGGGTGGTGAGGGCTTGGACGATGGCTTGGGCGGTGGCGGGCGGGAGACGGAAGCCGGGTTTGTTGACGGCGTTGTGGTAAAATTCGGCTAACACTTGGGCGGAGAGGCCGATGTCGGCGCGGCGCAGGAGAATTTCGGCGATGTGGCGTTTGGGCAGCTCGGTCTGGGCGGTGGAGGCGCGGTAGAGCAGGACGTTGGTGTCGAGGAAGCAGGCGGCTTTCATGGCCGGGGGGAGGCGTCGTCGAGCAGCGGTTGGCTTTGGTCGAGGGCGCGGGTGAAGGCGCGGTCGTGGATTTGGTCGCAGGAGAGGCGGTCGGAGGCGGCGAAGTCGGAGACGGTGGCGAAGGCGGCGTCAATGGTGGCGGCTCGGGTGGTTTGGCGAGGCTGGCCACTGGCGAGTTCGTGGAGTAGAGTGGCAACCAAGGCGCTGACGGAAGTATCTTTCCGGGCGGCGGTAAGACGGGCCTCGCGGTAGATCTCATCGGGCACGGAAAGGGTGATGTTCTTCATGACTGTGAGACTGTGAGAAAGTGAGACTGTGTCAATATGAGGGGGCGGGGGACGGTCAGGAGGGCGTGGTGGGGGTGAAGAGGGTTGAGAACGAAGTGAGCGGAGTTCGGGTGGTGTAGGGGCGGGGGGATCAGAAGTGAAGCCGCGGGTTGGCGAGCGACTTGTGGGCTTTGTATTCAGAGGGCGTCATGCCGAAGGTGGCTTGGCTGATCTCGGCGGTGAGGATGGCGAATTCCTTCTGCTCCTTTACGCCGCGCTTTTCCCACTCGTCGGTCAGCTCGTCGCGGACGGAGATGCGGCGCAGGCGTTTCTCGATCCAGTCTTCGGGTATCCTTTTTGCTCGTAGAGCTGGCGCATGCGCTGGGCGGCGAGTTCGGGGTTCTCGATTTCTTCCAGGCGCTCTTGGCCGACTTTGGCGAGCCAGAGTTTGAAGGGTTCGGCCTTGGGCGAGGGGATGGAGTGGATGATGCGGAGGAGCTGCCCGGTATCCGCCACGTCGGTCAGGCGCTGCTTGCCGTCGTCGGCGGTCATTTTCAAAGCGTTACAGTTTGTAACGGTTTCATTTCCCTCGTCGCGGAGGCGCTTTTTCATCACCCGCCAATAGACCTGTGGGTTGGGGCTTTCGGTGAGAATCGCGATGACGTCAACGATGGCAAAAAGCCATTTTTCTCCGGTGGCATTCCAAGCACGACGGACGTGTTTTTCTTCAAATAGGATGAGATTGCTCATGGGATTTCAGCCGGGGGCAGAGTTTCAATCGGCGCCCCGCTCGTGAGAGCGAGGCGATTATGATCCGGGGACATGGGTAACATATCGATAGGGGACATGGGTTTCACTTCAGGCTATGGCCCGGGACCAAGTAACCGCTGTGGAAGGGAAGCAGCGCGTCGGCGGTCTTGCGGCCACGGACCGCGTTACGTCTGGCGAGATTACGCGGATTTCGGCGTGAGTCGTAAGACCGGCGACAAGGCACACGACAATCGTGGGGGGGCGGAGTTAAGCGCGAAGATCGTAAGCGGAAAGGGGAGAGGGGAACTGCGACGAAGGGAAAAACAGAAAACCGAAGGGGCCCGCGAAAGACGCGAAAGGACGCGAAAAAAAACGGGGGCGGAGTTAAGTGCGAAGGCGCGAAGATCGGAGGGGAAGGGGAACTGCGAAAGAGGCAGGAGCGCTTTGGCTGCAAATAAATTTGCCCCGGCGGGGCGGCGTGGCGTGCTGGGGGTGTGTGCGTTCGCTATACTTTGCATAAGACCGACGCGGCGTTGCTGGCGATCGCGCGGGCGTTGGCGCGGACGTTGACGACGCCGGCGTGGGTGCAGCCCAAATTCAACGTCACCCTCACACACCGTATGCCGGTCGTCGCGGTGGGCGCGGACGATGTCGAGGTGCGCGGCATGGCGTGGGGGCTCGTGCCATTTTACGAGCGGGGGAAGGCGCGGCCGCAGTTGCTGCCCAACGCCAAGGCCGAGACGGCGACGACGTTGCCGACGTTCCGGGACGCCGTCGCGCACCGCCGCTGCCTCGTGCCGGCCAACGGATTCTACGAATGGAAAACCGCGGGGAAAACGAAGCTGCCGCACCTGTTCACCCTGCGCGACGAGGCGCCGTTTGCGCTTGCGGGGATCTGGGAGCCGGCGAGCGGGGACGGGCCGGAGACTTTCGGGGTGCTGACGACGGAACCCAACGCGCTGGTGGCGCCGATCCACGACCGGATGCCGGTGGTGCTGACCGAGGAGACGATGGCCGGCTGGCTGGGAGCGGAACCGCTCGGAGCCGAGGTCTACCGGGCGTTGACGCGGCCGCTCGCGGCGGTGCGGATGAGCGTGCGGCCGGTGAGCCGTTTCGTGAACAACAGCAGAAATGATGGACCGCAATGTCTTGAACCGCCGGAGGATGGCCCGCCGGAGTTGGAATTGAACTTCACGTAGCTTGATTTTCTCGCGCGTGCGGTTCAGGTGAATGCCTATCAACCGATAGGTATCACCGACCCATGCTCACCGAACGCCAGGAACAGATTTTGGATTTTGTCCGCGAGTATCAGCGCGTCCAATGCGTGACGCCCTCGACGCGGGAGATCGCGCGGCAGCTCGATTCGTCGCAGCCGACGATCTTGGGGCACTTGCAGGCGCTGGCGAAGAAAGGGCAGTTGGAGAAATTGGCCGACGGGAAGTGGGGCTTGAAGACTTCGGCGGTGCAGGGGCACTTGTTCGAGGTGCCGGTGTATGGGGCGATCCCGGCGGGCTTGCCGGCGATGCAGGAGCAGGAGGTCGAGGAGACGATCGCGCTCGATCCGGCGGTGTTCGGCGTGAAGAGCCGGCGACCGCATCATTTCTGGCTGCTGCGGGTGACGGGCGATTCGATGACGGGGGCGAACATTTTGGACGGCGACCTGGTGGCGCTCGAGCGCCGGGAGCCGAAGCCCGGCGAGATCATCGCCGCGCTGGTGGATGAAACGACGACGACGTTGAAGCGGCTCGTGCGGGTGCGCGGGCGCACGGTGTTGCGGGCGGAGAACCCGCGCTACCCCGACCTCACGCCGGAGCGCATCGAAGCGCAGGGCGTGGTGGTCGGGGTGATCCGCCGGCACGTGACCTGAGACGAATGAAGACCCGTGTCCGCCGCCCCCTCCACGCTCTCCGCCCTGCGGTCCCTGCTGGCTGCGCGGTTTCCGGAAAAAAACCGGCGACCGTCCGGCGGCGTGCCCACGGGCGTGCCGGCGGTTGATGCGGCGCTGGGCGGCGGGCTGCCGGCGGGGCGGTTGACGGAAATCGTGTCGGCGGCGCCGAGCAGCGGCGGGCAGACGGTGTTGGCGGCGCTGCTGGTCGCGACGCGGGCGGCGCGGCAACGCGTGGCGCTGGTGGACGCGGCGGACGGATTCGCGCCGGACGCGGTGCCGGCGGATGCGTTGCGGCACCTCGTGTGGGTGCGCGGGCGGGAGTTGGAGGCGACGCTGGCGGCGGCGGACGTGTTGGTGCGCGACGGGAACTTTGCGGCGGTGGTGCTGGACCTGCGCGGGTGCGACGAGCGCGCGCTCGGCAAGCTGCCCGCCGCCACGTGGCACCGGTTGCACCGCGCGACCGAGGCGAGTGCGGTGGCGGTGCTGGTGCAGAGCACGCGGGCGCTGGTGCCGGCGGTGCCCTGCCGGTTGATCCTCGGGCTGGCGCAGCCGCTGGGCAGCCGGCGGGCGGTGCGCGGGGAACTGGCGGCGCGGCTCGACGTGACGGTGGCGCGCGGGCACGCCGAGGCGCGGGACGAGGGGCAGGAGGCGCTGGCGGGATGAGCTACGCGGTGCTGCGGGTGCCGGATTTTTCGCTGCACGCGCTGCGGCGGGGCGACGCCGCGCTCACGGGCCGGCCGGTGGCGTGGGTGGCCGGCGAAGGGCGGCACGCGGTCGTGCAGGAAGCTTCGCCCGAGGCGACGGAGGTGACGCCGGGGCTGGCGGTGACGCTGGCGCTGGCGCGGTGTCCGGGGTTGCTCGTGCGTCCGCGCGATCCGGCGGCGGAGTCGGAGGTGACGGGGATGGTGTTGGCGGCGGGGTTCACGCTGGCGCCGCGCGTGGAGTTGACGGCGGCGGGCTGGTGCACGGTGGACCTGCAAGGCGCGGACCCGGCGGCGACGCGGGCGGCGCTGCGCGAACGGCTGCGGGAACTGGCGGCGGCGGCGGTGCCGGCGCGCGGAGGCATCGCGGCGACGCCTTGGCTGGCGGGGCAGGCGGCGCGGGCGGCGGAGACGTGGCGCGAGGTGGTGGACGCGGGGGC